>JBIOHI010000022.1:0-15307 GCA_044448845.1 Bacteroidia bacterium | reverse complement strand
TATCTAATGAAATGTTTCTCCATGTAACATCAGCTTTCATCTTAATCACTCTTTACACACTATTGAAATAAAATCTTTAACTTTCAATCAAGTAGTGATAATTTTTTCAATCTCTTCAACAAGTTGCGGAACCTTGGTAATCGCTACATCCCAAACAATTTTATAATTCACTCCCATATAGTCATGAATCAATTTGTCGCGCATTCCCGACATTTCTTTCCACGGAACATTTTTCCATTTTAATTTCCAATCGGCACTAATTTTCTTAGAAGCTTCACCAATTATTTCCAGACTTCGCACATAAGGGCGTTTGGCTACTTCATCATTTAGAAAATTATCGAATGTTTTTATATTATCACATTCCTTCTTAAGAAAATAACATTCATCGAGAATATGCCGGAGAAACTCAGTCGGTGAGTTTTGCATATTTGATGGTTGGAAGAATATGCGGTTCCAGGTATTTACTGATTGATCCTTTGGTAACGACATCCACTTTTTTACCGGCAAAAAGCTCATCAAACAAAAAACAAAGATTGATAAAATTATCAAAATTCTCGCTTTCTTTTTTAAACTCTACATAGAGATCAATATCACTTTCTGCATTAGCCGTGTTTTTTGAATAGGAACCGAACAAACCGACTTTGCTCACGCCAAGCGGATTAATTTTGGTTTTATTCTTTTCTAGTGATTGTAATATTTCGAGTGACGATAACATTGTACAAATCTAATGTTGAAACCGAAATTTTCATAATGAATTATTTCTTATGAAAGAACCGATATAACAGGGCCAATTGGATTTTTCTGCTGTTGGTTCAAATATTTTTTTATTTTCGCACGATAGGATTTACCTGAAATGGATCAGCACGAACGCGGAAATTTGGAATTAAGCATTGTGATGCCCTGCCTCAACGAGGCCGAGACATTGAGGGTGTGCATTGACAAGGCGATGAAATACTTGCGCGACAACAATGTTTCAGGTGAAGTGGTGATAGGCGATAACGGGAGCACGGACGGTTCGCAGGAGATCGCGCGCTCCTGCGGAGCGCGCGTCATCGATGTGCCACGAAAAGGCTACGGAAGCGCCCTCATGGGAGCCATCGAAGCATCCAAAGGAAAATACGTGATCATGGCCGATTCGGACGACAGCTACGATTTCAGTAACCTTAACCCGTTTGTCGAAAAACTGCGCGAAGGTTACGACCTTGTGATGGGCAACCGTTTTAAAGGCGGAATAAAAAAAGGCGCCATGCCGTTCCTCCACCGGTATCTCGGGAACCCGGTACTTTCATTCATCGGGAGATTATTTTTTGGAAGCAAGGCCGGGGATTTTCATTGCGGGCTTCGCGGATTCCGCCAGGATATTGTTTCGCTGCTGAATCTTCAAACCACCGGTATGGAATTCGCGAGCGAGATGGTGGTGAAAGCAACGATATTCAATTTAAAGATCACGGAAGTTCCCACCACGCTTTCTCCTGATGGAAGATCGCGGCCTCCGCACTTGCGCACGTGGCGCGATGGCTGGAGGCATTTACGGTTTTTGCTGGTGTACAGTCCGCGATGGTTATTTCTCATTCCCGGTATCTTCATGATGCTTCTTGGTTTGATCATGGGATACCTTATCATGCGCGGCCCTGTGCAGTTGTTCAATATTTATTTCGACACGAATACATTGCTTTATGCTGCGGCTTTACTTATCACCGGTTTCCAGGCGATCAACTTTGCCATCTTCACGCGAACGTATGCAATTCAGGTCGGTTTCTTGCCGGAGAATAAAACATTAAATCAAATGTACAAGTATGTCAATCTCGAATCGGCTTTGGTGGTGGGATTGATCGTTACCTTTTGCGGATTGGCAGGTTCGGTGTATTCGCTCTACCTCTGGGACCAGGTTGATTTCGGGCATCTCGAGTATTCATCCATTTTGAGAGTGGTCATTCCTTCGGTGGTTTGTATCATCATCGGGTTACAAATAATTCTTTCAAGTTTTTTCCTGAGTGTTTTAGGGGTAAATAAAAAATAACCATGAAAGCGATCGACATTTATTTACAGAACAAACGGATCGAAAAAGCGAAACAATTCATCCGTCAGAATGATTGCGTACTCGATATCGGAAGCCATGATGGTGTGATGTTCGAGCAATTCGGCAACCTCATGAGTAAAGGAATTGGCGTGGATCCTTCACTCGAAAAGAAAATTGAAAAAGCAAATTACACACTCATTCCCGGGTATTTTCCGGATGTTTGTCCCGAAGGAATAAAATACGATGCCATCACCATGCTTGCAGTACTCGAGCATATTCCCCATGAAAAACAAATTCAACTGGCAAAGGATTGTGCAAAATTTTTAAATACAGGGGGAAGAGTGATCATCACGGTTCCTTCACCGCCCGTTGATTTTATTTTGGATGTGCTCACCACCCTCAGGATCATTGATGGAATGGCAATTCACGAGCATTATGGTTTTAAACCGAAAGATACTTTGAAGATATTTTCCGAACCGGAATTTAAATTATTGCACCATGAAATTTTCCAACTGGGATTAAATAACTTTTTTGTTTTCGAAAAAAATTAATGGAGAAAAATACTAAGATCGAATCGAGGATTTCCATTGTTGTTGCCTTTCACAACATCGAAAAGGATATCAAACAATTCGAAAGTCTGTTTGCCACGGTCAATAAATCAAAAAGCGATGTTGAATTAGTTCTGGTTGACAGGAATTCAACGGATTCATCCGTTTCAAAAATCGAATCCGATAAAACTTTTGCAGAACTCGTCAATAAATCAAAGCTTAAATTTTTAAAAAGCAAAGAAAAGAAATCGATAGGAACTGTTTATGCTGAAGCGCTGAATTTGGCATCCGGTAATTATTCATTGATCGTTCAAGATCTGAATTACACCGGTATTGGAAATTTGATTTCATGGATATCATCTAGTAAAAAGAATATCGGAGATGATGAAATCTTTGCAGGATCGAACGGTCTGAAAGCTTCCGTGAATAAAAATTCGGGTACGCAAAAATGGATGAACAAATTTTATAATTCGTGGATCCGTTTTTTCACTCCTCTCAATTTAAAAGATAATAATTCGGGTGTGATCGCCTGCAAGACTGAACCGGCTGCAAAATTGTTCGAAATGAAATTAGCTTGCGCCAACGATCATCTTGATGTGTTGTATCTCGCTTCGTGCAACGGAATTGCAGTAAAGGAATTTCCAATCAACACCGATAAGACTTCCAAGAAAAATTCCATCGGTTCCATTTTATCGGTTCCGTTCACGGCCTTTCGTTTGCGCTGGAATTATTTTATTTCAGCATCATTACATGAACTGAGATCACCGAAAAAAATTTCTCTTTTACAAACCAATCATCCTGTTTATCGCTTCGCATTTTTTGCTCTGATATTAATGGCATCCTTCGCGATGCCATACCTGAGCCGCGATTTCGGAATGACCTGGGACGAAAAGCAACACAACGATTATGCGCAGCTTTCTTACAAATGGTTCACCACGACGGGTGATGATTCGGCAGCCATTGCCGAACCGGCCGGGAGTGCTGATTTCATCAGGCAGGCCTACCGTTTTTATGGAGAGCAATGCAACATCATTGCAGCAATTGTTTACAACACATTTGATCTTCCGCAATTCGAAACCAGGCATTTTATTATTTCACTTTATGGGTTGCTCGGATTGATATGCATCGCGCTTGCGGCAAAAGAAATTGCCGGATGGCGTGCCGGAATTCTTGCAATTCTGTTTACATTTTTTAATCCCGGCTGGCTTGGAAATTCAATGAACAATCCCACGGATATACCCTTTGCAACCGGTTTCGCGGTGTCGATGTATTACCTTATAAAAATCTTAAAAGGATTGCCAAGTCCGAAACGAACACATTTGGTTTGGCTGGCGATCGGAGTTGGTATCGCGATTGGTTCACGTATAGGTGGATTACTGATCCTTGCGTATCTCGGGTTGTTCATGGGAATTCAATGGCTGTTGCTGAACCGTGATAAAACCGTAAAAGTTGCGAAATTAATTTTGCCGTATTTAAAAATATTTTTGTTCGTGGCCTTGCTCGGATACATTCTTGGGATCATTCTCTGGCCTTATGCTATGCACAATCCGTTCAAGAATCCGTTCCTCGCTTTTAAGAAAGCTTCCGACAATTCTTTTTACACCAACAATGTCGAAATTTTTGAAGGCAAGCGTTTGTATATGCTTACCCAGGCACCCTGGTATTACGTGATCAAATTTTTATCGTATGGAAATCCAATTTATCTCTTGCTTGGATTTATATTACCAATACCCTTGATGAGTTGGATGAAGAAAAAAATGAATATCGGGTTTGTGTTCATGCTCATTTTCATGGTAGTTTTCCCGATCGTGTATGCAGAAGTTTCCAAGATCAATCACTACAACGGGTGGAGGCATTACCTGTTCATTCTTCCTTCGTGGCTTGCGCTGTCAGCGGTTTCTTTTGAATTCCTCATCGGGCAGAAAAATAAAATAATTGCTTTCGGTTCTCTTGCTGTGTTACTTGTTCTTTTTGCAAAACCAACTTTTTGGATCATCAAAAATCACCCGAACGAATACGTATATTTCAATGAGTTGATCGGGGGAATAAACGGTGCTTACGGAAGTTATGAAACGGATTATTATTCGAACTCTTGTCGAGCGGCAGGTGAATGGATAGCAAAACAAGAACCCGGGAAAAAATTGGTGGTCGCGATCAATAATGAACCGCTCACCGCATCGTATTATGCGAATAAAATAAATCCCGATCTCCAGTTTCAGTGGGTGCGCGAATACGAAGAGCAAAAACCAAGATGGGATTATATGATTTTAACATCGCGAACTTTTTCGCAGCATGAATTACTTCATGGTTCGTTTCCTCCAAAAGGAACCGTGCACATCGTGAAAGCGGATGATGTTCCGCTGGCGGTGGTGGTGAAGCGCGAAAATTATTTCATGCCTGATGGTTATAAATACAACGATGCAAAAAATGCGGACTCGGCCATTTATTTTTTCACTAAGGCAGTGGAATATGCACCTAATGATGAGGAAGCAAACCGTATGCTTGGTCAGGCCTATTTAAATAAAGGTTCACTCGATACCGCGGAAAAATATTTTGATAAAGCCATTGAAATTTATCCTGAAAATTTCTCTGCGTGGAGCAACAAGGGAATGATCTACCTGAATAAAAAAGAATACGATAAAGCGATTCCTTTCTTTAAAAAAGCTGTGACTTTCAAACGCAACTTCACCGAGGCGTATTATTTTGCCGCAATGTGTGAATTATCACGGAATAACTACAACGGGGCTATTCCGTTCCTCGAAGATGCCGTTAAAAATAACGGTCAGGCACCTGAAATATATCACAACCTTGGAATTTCGTATTTGAATATAGGGAACCTGAATAAGGCTGAGCAGGCTTTCCTCAATGCACTTTCCATGAATCCGAAACTTGCGCAATCTTATTTGGGGCTTGCCGAAACATACAAACGATTGAATAAAACAGAGGAAGCGAATGAATGTTTGCGAAGGGCGCAGCAATTGGGAGCACAATAATTTTTTAAAGAATGTAAAAACAAATCCGAAAATAATTTTGTTAAAATATTAAATAATCAAAACGGAAATGGCAAAAGTTGGAATCATTATGGGAAGTGACAGTGATCTCGAGATCATGAACGATGCGGCAAAGATCCTGGAAGAATTTAAAGTGGAATATGAAATGACCGTAACCAGCGGTCACCGCACTCCTGAGCGCACGTTTGAATACGCGAAGTCGGCACACGAGCGGGGCCTGCGCGTGATCATCGCGGCAGCGGGCGGGGCTGCGCATCTCGCGGGCATCACTGCCGGAATAACCACGCTTCCGGTTATTGGTGTTCCCATAAAATTAAAAACGTTGGACGGATTGGATTCTCTTCTTTCAACAGTGCAGATGCCTGCAGGAGTTCCTGTTGCGACCGTTGCAATCAATGGCGCAAAAAATGCGGGGTTACTCGCCATACAAATTCTCGCCACGCACGATGAAAAATTGCACAAGGAATTATTGGCGTACAAAGAAAAAATGAAAGAGGAAGTGATCAGGAAAGCAGCGGCGGTGGAACAGGGAAGAAGAACGATCGGGTTTAAGCATTAAAACTTCTGTTTTCTAATCTAACTTCATTTTATCTCACTGATCTTTATAGTATTCGTTCTCGGCCGTTCCTTAATGGGCATGCTGGCGGTGTTAATCACTAAGTCGCCTGAATGAATGAGTTTGTGTTCTTTTAAAATTTCATTCACTTCATGAATAGTGGTGTCGGTGCTTTCGAAACCGTTGTAATAAAAAGTGCGAACTCCCCAAACCAAACTTAAGGTGGTGAGCAACCGCGGATTTCCTGTGAAAATATAGATCATCGCTTTGGGACGAAATGATGAAATTCGGTAAGCGGTGTAACCCGAAAAGGTCATTCCAACAATGGCTTTCGCACCGAGGTGATCGGAGATTCTCACCGTGGTGAAGCACAGTTCATCGGTGAGAAAATTCTCTGAATGATGTGCCGGGCGTTTTCCTTTGAAATAAGGCGCATTTGTTTTTTCCGCTTCTATAATGGTTTGCTTCATGGCACGAACTGCCAGGATTGGAAAGGTTCCAACTGATGTTTCCGCACTCAGCATCACGGCATCGGCACCATCCATCACGGCATTGGCAATGTCGTTCACCTCTGCACGCGTGGGCGAAGGATTCACGATCATGCTTTCCATCATCTGCGTGGCAATGATCACGGGTTTGCCCGCGTCAATGCATTTCTTCACGATTTTTTTCTGTATCACAGGAACCTGTTCCATCGGCATTTCCACCCCGAGGTCACCGCGCGCTACCATTACGGCATCCGTCACTTCAATGATCTCATCAAGGTTATCAAGTGCTTCAGGTTTTTCTATTTTAGCCACCACTCTCGGCTGCCAGTCGTGTCGGGAAATTATTTTTTTCAATTCGAGGATGTCACTGGCTTTGCGGACAAAGGATAACCCGATCCAATCTACCTCCTGCGACAACCCGAATTCCAGGTCAGCCTTGTCTTTTTCAGTCAGTGCCGGAATCGAAAGTTTGGTGTCGGGTAAATTGAATCCTTTCTTGGAAGACAACACTCCGCCAAATTTCACCCTGCATTTTATTTCATCCGTTTCGTTCGAATCAAGCACTTCCAATGAAAGTTTTCCGTCATCCAGTAAAATGCGTTCGCCTTTTTTCACATCTTTAGGTAAACCGGGAAATTTGACAAAAATTTTTTCCGCGGTGCTGATCATTTCCGTGGTGGTGACTGTGATCACGCTTCCGGTGATGAGTTCCACTTTACCGTTTTGCATTTCTCCCACGCGAAGTTTCGGTCCCTGCAGGTCAAGAAGAATCGAAACAAAAGAATTCAACTCTTTATTGACCTGGCGGATATTTTCGATCACTTTTTTATGATCCTCGTACGAACCATGTGAAAAATTAAGACGGCATACATCCACTCCTTCATTAATGATGGAGGTGAGCATATCATGGCTTGAAGTGGCAGGTCCGATGGTGGCAACGATCTTGGTTCGGTTGAACTGGTGTTTTCTCATATAATTTTTTGGTAACGATTTTAAAAGATAAATCGTTCCTTTTGTTTTAATTTTTTATGGTGAATTTCAGAAATGATGCTGATTTCGGGAATTTGCCTGAAGGGTTCGGTATATTTTCTCTTACGAAAAGATTCCAATGCTCCTTTCACGAAAATAAAATAATCGATCTTCCGCAGCTCGGGGATCCAGTAGTTCGTGCTGTCTTTATTGGCCAGCAGATCGAATTCGAGGTGATTCAGTTCATCGTGGTAACTAAATCGGGAAATGGTTAAATCAGCTTCGTTCTCGAATGAAAAAGCCAGGTCATCCTGCCTTGAAAAATTGGTGTCGAGTTTTTTATTGATCAGCCAGGCAAGCCGGTGGAAAGGTTCCTGTGACACGATCCCGTAAACCACGAAGTCGTAATCATAACCGATATCGAGAAAAAGTTTTTTCACCGGATGCAAAGTTGGTTGTATTGCATCAATTCTGCTAAAAATTCGATAAAATCTTAATTTTTCTGTTTTGAATAAAAAAGTGTTTTATTTGCAGGTTCAAAAATAAATCGTACTACAATGTCAGACATTGCAACAAGAGTTAAAGCTATCATCATGGATAAGCTTGGAGTTGAAGAAAGTGAGATCACTAACGACTCAAATTTTACCAATGATCTCGGTGCCGATTCGCTCGACACTGTGGAGTTGATCATGGAATTTGAGAAGGAATTCAACATCGCCATCCCGGATGATCAGGCCGAAAAGATCGGTACTGTTGGTCAAGCCATAGCCTACATCGAGCAAAACGTAAAAGCTTAATCCCCAAAAATTCATGTCCTTCCGAAGAGTAGTTGTAACAGGACTTGGCGCAATTACACCCATTGGCAACAATGTTGAGGAATTCTGGAATTCATTAGGTAACGGAGTCAGCGGTGCTGCTCCGATTACCCTTTTTGATTCTTCAAAATTCAAAACAAGGTTTGCCTGTGAAGTGAAAAACTTCGATCCACTTCAGTTTATCGACCGCAAAGAAGCAAGGCGAATGGATCGCTTTACGCAATTTGCCATGGTGGTGAGCGATGAAGCGATCAGGCACAGCGGCCTCGACCTGGAAAAACTCAACAAAGATCGGGTGGGCGTGATCTGGGGTTCGGGAATCGGTGGCCTGAAAACCTTCCAGGATGAAGTTTCCAATTTCGCTAAAGGTGACGGCACTCCGCGGTTCAACCCGTTCTTCATTCCAATGATGATCTCTGATATTGCTGCCGGTTACATTTCGATCAAGTACAGTTTCCGTGGACCCAATTTCGCGGTGGTTTCGGCTTGCGCCACTTCCACCCATTCCATTTCGGATGCTTTCCATTTTATCAAACTGGGAAAAGCCGATGTAATGGTTACGGGTGGTTCGGAAGCCTGCGTGATCGAAGCTGCAATTGGCGGATTTAATTCTATGAAAGCTTTATCGGAAAGAAATGATGACCCTTCAACGGCATCAAGACCTTTTGATCTTAACCGGGATGGTTTTGTTTTAGGTGAAGGAGCCGGAGCTCTCATTTTGGAAGAATTGGAATTTGCCAAAGCACGTGGAGCAAAAATTTATGGTGAAGTAGTCGGGTGCGGTGCTTCTGCGGATGCTTATCATTTAACAGCACCTCACCCGGATGGAATTGGAGCAACAAATGTGATGCGCTTTGCTTTGGAAGATGCCGGAATGAAACCCGAAGATATTGATTACATCAATGTTCACGGAACTTCCACCCCTCTTGGCGACCCGCAGGAAATTAAAGCGATCCAGAATATTTTCGGTGAACATGCTTACCGGCTCAATATCAGTGCCACTAAATCTATGACGGGGCATTTGCTGGGTGGTGCAGGTGTGATCGAAGCCCTCGCCTGTATAATGGCGATCAACAAAGGGATCATTCCCCCTACGATCAATCATTTCACGGACGACCCCGTGATCGATCCGAAGCTGAACCTTACCTTCAACACAGCACAAAAAAGAGAAGTCCGCGCTGCACTTAGCAACACTTTTGGTTTTGGCGGACATAACGCATCCCTCATCATCAAAAAGTTTGATTAACGTGTGATCATAAAAGCACTCACCGGTTTTTATCTTTCCAATTTCTCCAGACACAAAAGGCTTTTCAGGAAAGTAAAAAGTATTTCGGGAATCACCCCGGTGCGTTTGTCCTGTTATTATCAGGCGCTTCGTCATCATTCTGTTTCCACCACCATTCACGAAAGCGGTTACCGCGACAGCAATGAGCGTCTCGAATACCTCGGTGATTCGGTGCTGAATGCAGTGATCGCGGAATTGCTCTTCAATAAATTTCCTTACAAGAATGAAGGTTTTCTTACTGAAATGCGTTCGAAGATCGTTAGCCGCCAATCGCTGAATGAACTGGCGATAAAATTAAGCCTGGATGAAATTGTGGAATTCGATAAACGAGCTATTGGTTTCAATACCAAAAATTCGATATTCGGGAATGCACTCGAAGCTTTCATTGGTGCCATTTTTCTCGATCACGGATTTGCCGCTGCAAAACGTTTTATAAAATTAAAACTTCTTGCCCATGTTGATATTGAAAAGCTGGAATCCACCGAAACGAATTTTAAAGGAAGGTTGATCGAATGGTCGCATAAGTTCAATAAAAATATTGAATTTGAATGTGAAGAATTAACTTTTCAGAAAAATAAGATATACCGGATAAAAGTATTGCTCGACCGGGTTCTTACCGGTGATGCCGAACATCTCTCGAAAAAGAAAGCCGAACAACTTGCTGCGCAAAAAGCCTGCGAAGCACTGGGAGTGACGGTGGTTTAAACAACTTACCTCACTACGCCATTTTTTTCTTCACTAAACTCAAATTTGAATTTCTCATTCTTGGAAAACAAATTCACCTTATCAACGTGACGGTTCCTGAGACAGTTTTCATATCATCGTTTTTGTATTTGTATTTTATTTTCCAGAAATACACTCCGTTTATACACGAAACATTTTTATAAGTTCCGTCCCAGGAATTGAAAAAATCTGTTGAAGAATATATTTCACCTGCAGTGCGGGAATAAATCTTTAACTCAAATATTTCCGGGTTTGTTCCTCGCACTTCGAAAACATCATTAATACCATCTCCATTGGGAGTAAAAGCATTAGGGACATACAACTGGTTCGCGCATACATCATGGACATTGGTACTGTCTATATTTTTACAATTATTTGTATCGGTAACAATTACGTAATACAGATCGGGTTCATTAATTGAAATTATTTGTGTGGTTTCTCCACTCGGATACCACAGGTATTTATTGAATTTCCCCGCATTCAAATAAATTTTTGTTAGATTTTCAAAACAAGCATTTGTATCCTTAGGTAAATAAAGTTGAGGCAATAAATTTACCTTTACATTGATGCTATCTGTTGTAGTGCAGATACCATTACTTGCAACTATACTATATTTTCCCGCCTGAATGATAGTAATTTTCGAGGTTGTATCACCAGTGTTCCATTTATAAGAATTATAAACCGAATCTTTCGCATCGAGAATCAGTTTACTTCCTATGCAAAAAAAAGTATCTTTAACTAAACCCAAAGGTGTCGCATTAAATGAAGTAACACGCACGGTGTCGAATGTGGTGCATCCGGAACTATCACTTCCAATAACAGAATAAATCCCGGCTGTATTCACAACAATTGAATTTGTATTTGCACCCGTATTCCAAAGAAATTTGCTATAATTATTATTCCCCGGATTCAGTGTACACATTCCTCCACTGCAAAACGAAGTATCATGAGGAAGCTGCAACGGCTGACCAAAAAATGTTGTCACATTTGCCGAATCGGAATTATTGCAAATACCGTCACTTACAGTAACAGAATAGCTTCCAACTGAAGAAACAGTAATAATTTTTGACGTATCGCCTGTGTTCCACTTATAGCTGTTATAAAAAGGTGAGGTGGCATTAAGTTTTATCGAACTGCCATAACAAAATGTTGTATCGTGCAACGCATCGTAAGAACTTTTTGTTTTCAATTTAACATTAAATGTATCGGTGTAAAGGCATGTACCAGTTGTTGTTTTTAAAAAATACACTCCGCTATCTTTCTTTGTTATTTGTTGTGTTGTTTCTCCCGCGTTCCATAAAAACGAAGGGTTACTTAAAATACGTGTTGGCGGTTTTAATAAAAACGAATCCCCGTTGCAAAATGTTAACGATGATGGAGGATTAAATTCTGTTCCACCGTAATATACGTAAAAACTGTCTATTGAAATGCTGCTATCGCTTATGTAAGTTATGTTCCAGTACCACCCTGTGTCGGCCGCATAAATATATTCAGTGCTGTCTCCGTTCAGGTTGGTGTATTCTGCCATATATTTTGGGTTGAGTGTTGGGGGATGAGTATAGTATATGGAATCGAAAAAGGTTCGAACATATTCCACCCTGTTTTTACTCCATTCGTATCTCTTGCCCCTGTTTAATGCATATAGTTTTATGCTGTCATTGGTACAAAAACTCACATTGATTTTTTTAACCGTATCCAAATGATATAATTGAAAACCGTCAACTGTATTCCTTCCGCCCCTGTCAACAATTCCTGTGTAATTTCTTACCGAAATGTAATTAGCCGGATAGTTTGCAGTGAACAATTTTGAATGACGCACCCATTGTCCTCTTTTGGGCGTTGAAACGAGGATGGTATCATTTAAAGCCCCGGGTGTGTTGGATGTGCCTACTATCAAACTGTCATAAATTGCAAAACTATTATAATCGGGAGTATGGTCGTAATACATTAATAAATATTTTTGATCAACAATTAGCGTTCTTGAGGTTTCAAAATTTATTAATGGAATTTGAGTATCGGGTCCTGTATAACAATTAGAAGGACAACTATTGCCATGCTGCAAGCGCACACAATAAGCCCTGTCCGGATAAGGAAATATTGTATCAGCATAACCGCCATCAATTACACCGTTAGAATAACCGAGATAAGGACTGGTAAATCCCAAAGTCGATTCACCAACATCCCTGCCTGTTACTTTAATATGATACGAAATAAAAAACGAATCGAATTGTGTAACAATATAGCTCGCGGCACCCAAGGGTTTTGATTTGTTAAAATTTTCAAAACTTCCGTTTAATATTTTTTGCGCTTTTCCGTTAATCGAAAAAGCAATTAAGAAGACAAACACTGAAATGTGAGAATATAAATTCCGCATCATTAATTACTGTGTGGTAAAGGTACAAAAAAAATCCCTGTGATAGTAAAACTCCAACAGGGATTTTTTTTCAATAAACTAATTACTCAATTACAAGATTAAACCTGCTTGTGTTATCTCCTACTTTCAACTCCAACAAATATGTACCGTTATTTAATAAAGAACTATTGATATTGATTTTATTGTGTCCATCAATCAATTTCAAATCTTGTTTAATAATAGTTTTACCAGCCATATCATATATTTTCATTGAAATATTTTGCGAACTTTTACCGTCAAGTTCAATCCAGAATTCTTTATTTGCAGGATTAGGATATACGCTCGCGCCTATCGGATTATACCTGCTTGAATTTGAAACTCCTGTTGGGTCTTTTTTCCAACTTATACCTGCATCAATAATGGCATTATTTGTTTTGTTACTGTTACCATTAAGTGTAAGCGATCCTCCATGACCAGGTTGAGCATTTCTTCCATTACCACCTTGGGTCGGATAACTGCCATTGGGTTGAATACCCATGGTGTTACAAGCGTTAATATAACAATATTTTATACCATCAAAAAAGTATGCCTGTGTATTAGCCGAACTGTGGACGTAATATATGAGAGTTTCTGCTGGAATACTGTTATCTTCATAATAAATTTTAACAGGATAAGTAATGGTGCTACTGCCGTTAGTCATGGAATTAATCGAACTCGGATAGTCAATAAGAATATTGGAGATTGCCGCCTTTTGCATTGCAATTTTCTGCATCATATCCGAGCAATCGGTAGTGCTGTATAAATAAGCAATGTAATTGCTGTAACAGGTTCCCGAATAATAGAAATGAACTGTGAGTTTGGAAGTGGTTTCATCAAAAGTGCCAAGATCACCACCACTTACATCCCGAAAATACACTATAGGCGAAGTGTAATAACTGTTAGTCTGATCAACATTCCAAAAAAGAATATTCAAAGCATTGTCAATATCACAAATTTCAATGCAAGAACTAGTACCACCACTTCCACTACTACATGTAGAAGTTGGGGAGCATGCGTTGGGAATTTCGATATTTGGTGTTGGTGTCATGTTTACAATATTGGTCGGGATCGTAATTTTGCTACCCCATCCACCAAAACCACCAAAACCACCATTCCCGCCATCCATGTTAAAGTTATTGCTTTCATGACCTGCACCAACACCACTTGGATTATAAGAACCTTGGCAAGCAATCCAAATATATCCGTCATCCCCTCCGTTACCGGCATCCCCACCGTCCCCTGGTGTTCCCATATCCCCATATCCTCCAGGTTGACCTTGCGGAATCGGACTTCCTCCAGAACAACACCCTTGTCCACCATTTCCACCGATACCACCCAATCCTCCATCACCTCCAGTTCCACCGTTTGCTCCATTTTGACCATTAGATAAAAAAACCTGACCTGTTGCATTAACAGTTACATTATTTCCAACTTTAATTACCATTGCTCCACCACCATTGCCTCCCACTCCTGCGTCACCACCCGGACCACCATTTGCACCATTTTGACCTGTTGAACCATAGTTTATTGGAGAACAAGTTGTGACATCTGCTCCTGTTCCTCCTTGACCACCACCCCCAGCTCCTTTCCCGCTGCCACAAGCTGGCTGCGGGGAAGGAAATACCGGATAGTATCCGGGATCACCCATTACAAGATATTGATGGAAGGTAGAGCCACCATAGGATGCAACTGATCCTGAATTTGTACCACGTGCTCCAAACCAATTAGTTCCAAGTTCTCCAGTACCTGCAGTAGTTGTAAATGAAAAAGTGGTTGAACAATTTGGAGCCATATAATAATTACTTGGCGGAACGGTTGAGCTATACATGCGAGTTCCTCCAATACTTCCTGGGCTTCCAGAACCGCCACTTGCAAAAGTAACACTTGGGGCATCTGCCGTTCTAAATCCCAACCCTGCAACAGTAATTACTGCATCATTATTAATAGTCAGATTATTTTGTACTATTAAACAAAGAATGCCACCTATTGTACCATCCCAAGGATTGCAGGTTACAACACCGTGGTTTAAAGTTAACGAATTATATACGGGGATTTTAATAAGTTGAACTTTTCCGCCCGATGGGTCGTATGACAAAATATTACCGTTGACAGCCGTTACAGTAAAATTGGGAGATATGTTTGTAACTTGAACATTTTGATGAGTTCCGATAGCTGCACCTGATCCAGTTGTCATTTGAATGAGCAATGCCATATCATTAGGATTGAAACCCGAGGTGCTTGCCACTGCTAGAGTACAAGATGGAGCACCTGAACCAGAAACACCTGTAACTTGAGTACGCACATTGTCTGTATAAAGAAAACCTCCTGATAAATTTGGGTCTGATAATGCTGTGACCCACGCTTGAGTTCCAAATCCCGATACCTGTGCATTCAAATCTGCAATGCTTAAAAGTGTTAATACAATTAGGCTGAATTTTAATTTTAATTTTTTCATAACCTTATAGTTAAAATGAATTTAAAAAGAAAGTGATTGTGATAC
>JBIOHI010000021.1:0-16377 GCA_044448845.1 Bacteroidia bacterium | reverse complement strand
GAAATATCCGGAGATAAAAAACTTTCTGATGAAATGTTGGAAATCGTTCAGAAAGTAAACGACTATTATTCCCAAAAATATGAAGAAGACCGTGTCGTACACCAACTCAAGGAGGAACGCTACGATCTTTTCGTGGAAGGAACATCGGCCGGTATATGGGATTGGGTGGATATGGAAAAAAACGCTCAATGGTGGTCGCCTCAGTATTATAAATTACTTGGATTCAAGCCGGGTGAAATAGAATCTTCGTACTCCAGTTTTTTAAACACGGTTCATCCCGATGACCTGGAATCCCTGCTCAGGCATCTTCACGTTCATTTTGATTCACGCACCCCCATCTCGATAGAATTGCGCATTCGAACCAAAGGCGGTTCCTATAAATGGTTTCTTGCCAACGGGCAGTTCAGCGAAAATAAAAAAGGAAAATACAACCGGCTGGTGGGTTCGATCATCGACATCAATGATCATATCATTGCCGAAGAGAAATTACAAAAAAGCGAAGAACGTTTCCGCAACCTGATCGAATCGGCAAAGGATATTTTCTTTACAGCCGATAAGGGTGGAAATTATACCTATGTGAATGAAGTGGCTTACGAAAAACTCGGATTCAAACCGGGAGAACTCATTGGTGTGAATTATTTGGAGATCGTTCATCCCGAACACCGGAAGACCGTTCAGAACTTTTATTTCCGGCAAATACTGAATAAAAATCCTCATAGTTACCTTGAGTTTCCGATTGTTGGAAAGAACGGGGAGAATTTATGGGTGGGACAAAATGCACAGCTTGCTTATAAGAATAACGAATACGCAGGTGTGCAGGCAGTGGTGCGCGATATCACCAACATCAAAAATGCGGAACTGGCGCTTAAAACCAGTGAAGAACGTTTCCGCAAACTGGTGCAATATTCTACTGATGTAACTACCATCATTCAGCCTGACGGAACTTTTACCTATGTCAGCCCATCCATCATGCGGCTTTTCGGTTACACGGAATCCCTGGTCGGACACAACGCCTTTGCATTCATCCATCCGGATGATCTCCAGCGTGCACAGGTGGAATTGCAAAGAGCCATTGAAAAAGGCGGAGTTTCGGATCCGATCGAATTACGTTTCAGAACACCTGCAGGCGATTATAAATATATTGAAACGATCGGGAATAACCTGATGGATGAACCTTCCATCCGTGGTATTGTTTTAAACTCGAGGGAAATCAACGAACGTAAAAAAGTGGAAGCCGCCCTTGCCGAAACAAGCGGAAGGCTGAATGCGATCATCGAAAGTACGAATAATTCTATTTATGCCATCGACCGCGAATACCGTTACATTGCGCTTAATGATTCGCACCGTAAAAGGATCAAACAACTTTACGGAGTGGAAATTGAACAGGGCCAGATTGCATTGATCGAGCTGGAAACGATGCCGCTATCCGATCGTAATAACATTAAGTTAGGTTTCGATAAAGGATTGGCAGGAGAGAATTATTCATTCATACACGAGACCATGCTCGATGACCGTAAAATGTTTTTTGATATTTCGTTCCATCCCATCATCGACCGCGTGGGATATATCATCGGAGTTGCGGTTTATGCCCAGGATATCACCGGGAAAAAGGAAGCTGAAATAGAGTTGCTTCGAGCGAAGAACGAAGCCGAACTGGCTACCCGTGCCAAGTCGGATTTCCTGTCGAACATGAGCCACGAAATTCGCACCCCGATGAATGCCATCGTAGCACTTACTAACCTGTTGATGGAAAAAGAATTCGATGCCGAGACCAATGAATACCTCAAATCCATTCATTACTCGGCCGACAATTTACTCGTGGTCATCAACGATATTCTTGATTTCTCAAAAATAGAGTCAGGAAAGATCACGTTCGAAAAAATTGATTTTAACCTGAGATACAGGATGGAAGAAGTGGTCAACCTGATGACGTATAAAGTGAATGAAAAGAACCTTCACCTGAGTCTGAACATCGACCCGGCAGTTCCGGAGATCATTTCGGGTGATCCTTACCGCCTCCACCAGATACTCGTCAACCTCGTTGGAAATTCCGTGAAATTCACCCACCAGGGTTTTGTGAAGATCCTGGTTTGTCTCGCCCAAAAAGAAGAGGAGTTCTACCGGATACGTTTTACGGTAAGCGACTCGGGGATAGGGATACCGGAGGACAAGCAGCAATCCATTTTCGAAAGTTTTACCCAGGCATTCACTGATACAACGAGGCGGTATGGTGGAACCGGTTTGGGATTAGCTATCACCAAAAATCTTGTTCAGATGATGGGGGGATGCATTTCATTGAAGAGCACCATCGGAGTTGGAACAGAGTTTCAGTTCGAATTATCTTTTGAACTGGGAACTCACGATGAACAACTTCTCAATCATAAAGGAATATTAAAAGACAAGGACCTCCGCGGGAAAAGAATTTTGCTGGTGGAAGACAACCAGATGAACCAGTACGTTGCCAAACAGATCATGAATAAATGGAATGCCATCATTACCGTGGTGGCAAGCGGTGAGGAATCTATAAATGCATTGAGTGAAAAAGATTTTGATGTGGTGCTGATGGATCTCCAGATGCCGCAAATGAGCGGATACGATGCAGTCGAGTTCATTCGCTCAAAGAACACCACCGTGAAAAGCCCTTCTATTCCTGTTATCGCTCTCACTGCCGATGCTTTTGCCGAAACCAAACGGAAAGTTTTTGAAGTGGGCATGAATGACTTCATCACTAAACCGTTCAACCCCGAAGAACTTTTTCAGAAAATAAAAAAGCATACCGAAATCATTTAAAGCAAAAAATAAATGGGCATTTTTAAAATTGATGAACACGTGACGCTGGCCGACATCAACCGGAGGAATGATAATACCATTGCTTCGCTGATCGGTATCGAGATCATCGAGCTTGGTGAAGATTTTATCAGGGCAAAAATGCCGGTGGATCACCGCACGGTGCAGGCGCTGCGCGTGGTGAATGGAGGTTCATACTGCGTACTTGCCGAAACACTCGCAAGCGTGGGCGCCAACCTCTGCCTCGACCGCGAAAAATATGTGGCGATGGGCCTGGATGTGAATGCCAATCACGTCCGATCTGCTTCCGAAGGATTTGTGTATGCTGTGGCAAAACCCTATCACCTCGGCAGGAAAACCCAGGTGTGGGGCATCAATATTTTTGATGCCGAAGATAAACTTTGCTGTGTTTGCCGCCTCACCATTGCCGTTGTTGCAATTGCCGAAGACAGCCGAAATTTCAAACCGGTAAAAGTATAAACTTGAATTACCTTTTTCATAAAAAAATACTGGATGCCGCTGTTGCAAATAAATATTCATTTGCTGTTTGCAAATTGCCAAAGAATGAAATCATCAAAACGTACATTGCCGGTGAAGCTCCGTTGGAGGAAGTTGTAAAAACACGTATCAACAGGTGCTTCCTGCTTTCGGGTTTCGATAACGGCCACCATGCATGGATGCTGAAACCGACCTTGTATTTCGAAAACGAAAAATTGGTGGGCGAAGAAGACCACGGGTTTTATCTCAGGTTGATGAATCATTCATCCATACAAAAAAATGAACGGCTGTATTTTCCTTCTGTAAAAAGAAACAATCCTGCCGGTAAAAAAGAATACACCGGCCTGGTGGAAAAGGCAATTGGCGCCATCAAAAAAAAAGAATTTCAAAAAGTGGTGGTGGCAAGAAGTGCCGGGATCAAACTGCAAAACAATTTTGATCCATTGAAATATTTTTTCACCTTGTGTGATAATTACCACAACGCTTTCATTTATTTTTTCTCTTCGCCACGCATCGGAACCTGGATCGGAGCTTCACCTGAGAATCTTGTTTCTGTTGAGAATGATACTTTAAAAACAGTAGCACTTGCCGGTACGCTTGATAAAAAATCTCTTGTTGACTGGTCGAGAAAAGAACGCCAGGAGCAAGCCTATGTCGAAAAATTTATTTCAAACGTGTTTGCCGGAAACGGCATCAGCGATTATAGAAAAGGAAATGTGCAAACAATAGCAGCAGGTAATTTACGCCACCTTCAAACCTCCTTTTCGTGGGAGGCAGATGCAGAGATCCTTCAAAAGAATTTTGCTTCTTTTTTGAAAGACCTGAACCCAACACCGGCCGTGTGTGGTTTACCCAAAAAAGAATCATCCGAATTCATAAAAAATAACGAAGGCTTCGAAAGGCGTTTCTACAGCGGTTTTGCAGGAATTGCCGATCACCATTCCACGCATTTGTTTGTAAATCTACGTTGCATGGAATTATTGAAAGACGAAGCGATCTTGTATGCCGGTGCCGGTATCACTGCCGGTTCAGATGCAGAAAAAGAATGGGTGGAAACGGAAAATAAAATGAAAACGCTTTCGAGGTTTTTGTGATCATTTCTTCCCCTCAATCACGATCACAATTTCACCTTTGGCGGTTTTATTTTTAAAATGAGCAAGCACTTCCGGGATGGTTCCGTTCACCGTTTCTTCAAAGATCTTGGTGAGCTCCCGCGAAACGGAAACATTTCTTCCGGCACCAAAAATTTCAGTCAATTGCTCAAGCGTCTTTACAAGGCGATAAGGCGACTCGTACAAAATGATCGTACGTTTTTCTTCGCTCAACTCTTTTAGTTTCGTTTGCCTTCCTTTTTTTTCAGGCAAAAAACCTTCAAAACAAAAACTGTCGGAGGCAAACCCCGATTTGATCAAAGCCGGAACAAACGCGGTGGCACCCGGCAAACACTCCACAGGAATATTATTTCGCAAACACTCCCTAACGATCAGGAATCCGGGGTCGGAGATACCCGGGGTGCCCGCATCGGTGATCAGGGCAATGTTCTTCCCACTTTCGAGCAGGTCAATATTTTTTTGGAGTTCCCGGTGCTCGTTGTGCTGGTGGTAGGAAACCAGCGGCTTCATTATTTCATAATGTTTTAATAACTTGATGCTCTGGCGCGTGTCTTCGGCCAGTATAAGGTCAACTTCCTTAAGGATACGGATCCCGCGAAGCGTCATGTCTTCGAGGTTTCCTATGGGAGTGGGAACGAGAAATAATTTACCCGGCATGCCCGCAAGATAAGAAGAAATTTTCTCGTCATTTTTTTTCATCGTTAGAAATCATATTTTGCAACCGATAAAAAGAATTAAAAGTTATGAATTTTCCAGAAAACCTGCTTTACACCAAAGACCACGAATGGATAAAAATTGAAGGCGGCATGGCCACCATCGGCATCACCGATTTTGCACAAAAAGAACTTGGCGACATTGTTTACGTGGATATTCCTACCAAAGGGAAAACCGTGAAACAACACGATGTGTTTGGAACCGTGGAAGCCGTGAAAACCGTTTCGGATCTTTTCATGCCGGTGGGCGGAGAAGTGACCGAAGTGAATGCAAAACTTGAAGGTGCTCCCGAGTCGGTGAATGGCGATCCATATGGCGAGGGCTGGATGGTGATGGTGAAGATGAGCAATCCCGGGGAAGCATCCGGGCTGTTGAATGCGGCTGCTTACAAGCAACTCATCAACGTTTAAGAATTTATTTTAAAATAATTTCGGGGCAATAACCAATTTGTTCCTTTTCTTATTTTTCTCAAAATGACAAAACTGTTTTGCATTTATTTTCTTTCCCTTTTTTCTTTCGGCATTCCCATGCAGGAATTTCCTCAAATGAAATGCGAAAACCTAAACGGTAAACCAATTTCGATTCCCGATGATGTGAAAGGCAAAAAGACCGTAGTGGCAATTGCGCTTTCATCGAAGGCTGAAAAAGAACTGCGTGCCTGGAACAAACCGTTGTATAATTCGCTGATCGCTGACGGGATGGGTGGAATGCTTGGAGGAAGAATGTACGATGCCAACCTTTGTTTTGTCGGATTAGTGAAAGGAATTGCCAAGTTGGCTTACAGCGAGATCAAATCGCAGTGCAAGAAAAACGTTGATAAAAAATTGTATGAAAATTTCATGCTCACCGAAATGGAACCGGATATCTTAAAAGCGGCACTTGAAATTAAAAATGCGAATGAACCATTGTTTTTTGTTTTGGATAAGGACGGAAAAATTATTTACCGTACTTCAGGAGAGTACTCCGATAAAAAACTGAATGAGATCACGGAGAAACTGATCAATTAAGAAATTATTCTTTTATCAGTTTGATCTTCGTACTCATGGTTTCGGTTTTTATTAATACAAAATAAATTCCCTGTTGCAATTCATCCCAGTTTTCAAGCTGTATTTGAGTCAACCCCTTGTCAATGATTTGTTGTTTACTCAAAATCATTTTCCCGGTAATATCTTTTAACTCTACAACAACAGATGTCGCGGTTGTTGAGTTGATCTTTGTAAAAACAGTATTAGTAAATGGATTCGGGTAAACAGTAATGGATTCATCCATTTCATTATTTGAATTGACACTGACTGTTTTTGAATAATCAAAGCTTCCGTCTTTATCAACTATTTTCAACCGGTAGTATATAATGCCGGTATTGCCGGGTTTGAATATGTTGTAATCGGTAAAAACATAAGAAAGGTAAGTTCTTGAATATCCACCTGCTTTAACATTTCCTACAGAACTAAAATTTTTACCATCAAGGGATCTTTCGATTTCAAACCATGATGAATTTTGTTCTGAAGCAGTTGACCAATTGATGATCACATCATCTTTACTTTTGTTTACAGACAACTCAATTAATTCAACCGGCAACGGATTGTTGTTATTTGTTCCGGTGAAAATTGCTGTAGTGGTTATCCCCGATGCCGTTATAATATTTCGGACTGTATCAACTGAAGAAGTACTTCCGGTAAAAGGTGACCACGAAGTGTTGTATTTTGCAAGTCTCAAACCTGTTTCATTCGGATTGGTTCCGAGCCAGGGAGATTTGAAATATAAGTTCAAAGTATAATTGTACGACCCCGCTGGAGCAGAAATATCCCAATAAGTATTCATGTATCTTCCTATGTTGATCGTTGGAGGATTTGTACCTGAGTATAATCTTACCGAAATGGCGGAAGGAACGGTTGAAGCTACTGCCCATGAAATCTTCGCAACAGTGTCACCCGCAAATGTAAATGTTTGTGTTGTTCCTGCAGCAGGTGTTGAAGGTGATGCAAGAGCTAATGGCGGTAAGGTAACAGGAGTGAATTCGTATGCGCCAATATCAGGTGCACCGTTTGCGAGGGTAACACTTCTTGGATTACCGAGAATATCATCGGTATCTTGTGCATTTTGAATCCCACGTCCGTTCAATGACCATGAATTTGGATCGGAAGGATTGGGTTGCAGGTTTGAGGTGGAAGTATAACCCGGTGGTAAAGAAACCGAATTTAAATCCGTTAAAGCTGTAGCCTTCCATGCGCTAAAAGTTGCCGGTGAAGATGACGGGGTATTTATTGTTCCGAATGTACTTCCGTTTGTATAGAGGTTATTATAATCACTGACCACACACCCCAATGAAGGGTTAAACATGGAAATAGCATATCCTGATGTTGTGTTGTAAATACTATTATTTTGAAACACGTTGTTATTATAACCAGACAAATAACTCAGGGAAGCGCCAGAAGAAGTGGTGGGAGTTGATCCATAAATATAAATGCTGTTATTCAGAATGTATTCCCATGTACCATCTGAACCCACAATTCCGATTGAACCGGTATAACCGCTATTGATCATGATGACGTTATTACTAACAATCGTATGCACAGCAGAAGTTCCTGTGCAATAATTCAAAACAATTCCGTCACCTCCGTAATAAATTTGAATTATGTTTTTAGATACCACCAGGCCATATCCGCAAGAATAAAAGAATGTTGCGGTGAATGTTGTATAGTAGGTATTGTTGCTAATCAAATTATTAATAAACTTCAAACCGCTGCAATCTTCAAAACTCGCTCCATTACAATATTGATTAAGAAAGCTGTTGCCACTTACAAACGGAGCGATACACAAATTAGAGGACGAATTGGATCGCAAATATATTCCCTCCGAACCATTATAGATTTTGCTGTTTGTTAAACTGATGCTGTCATGACGCGTAATGCCTGCCGTTTGGAAAACGACAAAATCGAGTGAGGTACTTGTGGTCGTTTTTCCAATAAGTTTACAATTATGTATAGAATCATTAGAAGAACTGTTGGTCAAAAAAAATACGATGCCGTAAGCCGTACTTCCTATGGATTGAAAGGTCAAACTTTTAAAGCGAAGATAACTTGCGTTTGATAATCTTACTACAAAGTTTGAGGTAGCACCACCAGGTGCACCGGCAATAATAACTGAGTCGGGGTTATTAACCAACGATTGAAATGTGACAGAGTTGTTTCGGTTTGATCCGGTTATTGCCGGAATATCCAAACACTCAGTGTAAGTTGCAGCGTAAACATTAAATATCACACGCCCGGAAACTCCTAATGTACCCGTATTTGAAGGACCACCGTCTGTTCTTGTGTTTGTGCTTGTCAGAAATGTAATTGCAGAAGTGAAATTCTGAAAATTGGCTGTTGTTGCAGTTGCCGATGGATTGATGGTGTAAGTCCCATTCAGTTGAACAGCCAGTACATTTGAATTCACAAGAATACAGATACAAATTGTAATTTGGCGATAATAATGCTTCATTATTTTAACATTTTTAAAACAAGTGTAAATGTAAAATAATAATAAACATTTTCAAATGATAAATCCAGCTGGTTAATTCCCGTCCCCGATCTTGTTAAAATACTCTTTCGCCTTTTCCTTGTAGTAGGGCTGCATATCGGCCGGGATGGTTTCGAGCAGTTCTTTTTCCTTCCCTTTTTGTTTGATGTATTTTTCAAAGTCGGGAGGAACGGCACGCGGTTTCTCTTTCGCTTTTTCGGCTTCGCGTTTTTCTTCCTGTTCCTGTTTTCTTTCCGCTTTTTCCGACTCAAGCAGGCGAGTGAGAATTTCCTGCTGACGCATCAACAACTCTCCCGAAAGTCGTTTGTTGAATAATTCTTTTTCGGTTTCTTCCATCAGCTTTTGCAGTTCATTCAATTTATTTCCTCCGCCAAACTGATCTTTTTCTTTCGTTCCCATTTCACGCATCATCTTTTGCAACTGCTGCCGTACAGCCATTTGCTGTGCCGCCATCCTCGCAAATTCCTCGCTTCCCATCCCGTTCTGTCCCTGTTTGCCTGGTTTATTTCCCTGCCCGTTTTTTTCTCCGGGCTTATCTCCCTTACCTTCTTTATCACCCGGTGAAGTTCCGTTCTTGTTCATTCCTTCACGAATTTGTTTGTTCAATTCTTCCTGCATTTTTTTCATCGAACCGAAGGAACATTTATTTCCTTTCGCACCATTTCCCTGTCCTTTTTTTCCTTTGGTACCCTTTCCTTCCTTCCCGGGCCTCTTCATACTTTCCAATTGAGTCTGCATTTGTTGCAACACATCACTCAGCATCACCGCGAGGTTGTTGGCATGGGTCATGGCATATTGCTGCCGCGTTCTGATCTCACCGAAATTTCGTGAACCATAACCCGCAATACTTTTATCGAGATCATTGCTCATTTTCGTAACTTCCCGGTTGATGAATGAACGGATTTGGGCAACACGCTTGCTCAATTGGAGCAAACTGTCTTCTATGATCTTCGCGTTGTCCTTCATTTTTTTCTGATCCTTTCCGGCATCCACGTACTGCGGGTTGTAGGAATTGATCTGTTTCATCCGCTCCATCAGTTCTTCCTGGTCTTTCGAAAGCTGGATGGTGTTCTCGAGGATCTCGCGCAACGCATCAAGATCCAACTCCATTTCTTTCTTCTCGCTGTCCTCTATTCCCTTTCTGATCTTCTCACTCATATTTTTCATTTCTTTCGCTGCATTCTTTTGGTTTTTCGCAGCGGATTTATTGTTACCTTTTTTCATCTCCTCACCGGCATTCTTCATTTCTTCATCGGTTTGCTTTTGCTCCTGTTCTGTGTTTTCAAGCTTTTCAGGATCCTGCAGTTCCGAATTCTTTTTATCAATTTCTCCAAGGTCTTTTTTCAGATCCTCAAATTGCTTCTTCAAATCCTCCTGCGATTTTTTGATGGAATCATTTTGTATATTCTTCAATTCGTTGCTGATTTTTTTCTCGGTTGAGAGCTTTTCATTCTTCTCCGAAAGTTCGCTTTGCTTGTCCGAAAGTTTATCGAGTTTCTCAGTTGCATCCTGAAGTTTCTTTTCCAATTCGAGGTGTTTGAATTGTTCGAGCATGCGGTCCAGCTCCTTCTCCACGTCCTTGTCGCTCATTTTCATTTTCTCCAGATCCTGTTTGATCTGGTCCTTGTTCTGCTGCTGCACCATCTTCTCCAATTGCTGGATGAGTTTTTTCATCTCATCATTCATCACTTCGTTGAACATCTTCTCCAATTGTTTTTCTTTTTCGAGGATGTTCTCATTCTGCTTTTTATACTCGGCTTCTTTTTCGTTCAGCTTTTTATTTTCCTTTAAAATATCTTCAATTTTTTTATCCAATTGTTTTTGCTTTTCGAGCAGCTCTTCCATTTTCTTTTTTTCTTCCCAGGTGAGTTCTTTTTTCTCGAGCATTTTCAATTCGAGTTCCTTCAGTTCTTTTTGCAAACGCTGGGCATCACGCAACGCTTCCTTCATTTTTTCCTTTAGGGCCGAATTTCCGGCTTCCGTTTGCGTTTCGAGTTCTTTCATCGAAGGAGCTTTAAATACCATCGTTTTCGACCGGGATGATTTGGGTCCGTGAACGCCATCGTTGTCCCACACTTCAAAATAATATTCCAGTTCATCCGAAGGTGCGATGTTCACTTCATTTAAATCAAACTGGTGATAAAAACGAAAATTCTTTTCCCGCTTTTCAACTGCAAGTGATTTGGATTGAACATCCCGGTTTTGTTTTTCTTTCGCTTCCAATCTCACAAAGCGGTAATTGAAAGTCAGTTTGGTCAGGCCGTAATCATCGCTTGCATCGCCAATAAAATAAACCTGTTTGCCTGTCAAAGAATCTGTTTTTTCTTCTACTGAAATTAGAGGGAAAGCATCGGGAACCACCGTCACAGAGTACAGCATCGAATCGTTGGAAGGAATATGCGCATTCTTATTTTTGATGAAATAATTTCCCGAGAGGAAAAATTTTTTTGAGAAAATAAAAAGGTTTTTTTCTTTTTGTTCGGCTTTCAGTTCAGCACCTTCGAAACCAAGGATTAACTCATCCGTTTGTTTGGTGATGAATTTCCACTGAGCTACTGTACCGGCCGGAATGGTAAGGTCACCCGGGTTGTTGATGGTTTCATTTTTTTGCCCGGTGTAGGCAGGATATTCAAGGCGAACCTGGTATTGCAGCATAAGCGGTTTCGCGAGCACTTCGAGTTTGTAATCATCGGAAAAATACTTGTCGGCAAAAAGCTGGAAGGATAAAGTCTTTTGCAAATTGCCAAAGGTGTGTACAAAATGAAGTTTGTCTTTTTTCTCCATTTTGTATTGGTTCCCATCAAGCAACACGAAAACTTCTTCCGGAATTTCAGAGCCCGAAACTTTTACATTCAGTTCGAAGTCGGAGAACTGCAGCGCTTCTAATTTTTTATTTTCAACGGACAGATCGAACGGAGCTTTTATTTTAAAGGTACGGTTGTATTTGATGATCCGTTCCGTGCTGTCGGTTATCATTCCCGGTGAAACAAGAAAAATGAGGCCATAAATTCCAACCGGAACCAAAACATATTTTGCGTAGCGGATATTTTTTTTGAGATCGATGGCTGAAGAGAAAGGAACCGGTTTGAGTTGTTCCGATTTTTGATCAATGGCCGCTTCGATAAGTGATTTGTCGTATAGATTTTCCTTCCCGGATTTTAACTGGAGTGCATTCAGCAGTTTGTCTTTCACTTCCGGAAAATGCTTTCCGATGATCTTCGAGGCTTCGGTGTGGTCAATGATCTTTCCGAGGTGAAATAATTTTGTTAATGGGATGATCACAAATCTGACTAAGCAAAAAGCAGTGAATGAAACTAACGAATAAAACAAAATTGCACGAACCGCGGAATTATATCTCCCAAAATATTCAAGGACGATCACGAACAAAAAACTTACGAGCACCGCCAGCAAAAAGTAAATACCACCCCGGATGAGCTGGTTCCGGTAGAATTTCCGGATGAACTCATCGAGTTTTTTGATTAGAAGCGGATAATTGCCTTGCATGGGAAGGGCGAATTTACTAAATAACTTTTAAAGCACTACATTGTTGATTGTGCCTGGTAAACGAATAAGCCCTGAAAAAGGTTTGAGCTTCACGTTAAAATTGAAAATCCGGACATGGAAAAATACCGGTACTAACGTGATGCACCCGATTCCCGGAATTTCCGGGAAAATAATTAACCGTGGAGAGCGCTGAGTTTAACGCAAAGGGCGCTGAGATAGGCTCTGTGGTCTCTGCGTCTTTTTACTCAGCGATCTCTGCGGTTTAAAATTAATGTAAATCGGGTGCAGATGTATGTTGTTTCATAATTCGAAAAAAACTTTATTTTTACCTGAGTTTTAAAAACAGGTTTTATGAAAAGAATAAAGCTGCTTATTTTCGTTATCTTTACTAACAATTTATCCTTCGCTCAAACCCTTTCAACGGGTTACGAATCAAAGATTCAATGGGGCAGTGAATATAAGTTCGATGCTTCGAAAAACAAATTCAGGGAACTGTCGCTGAACAGCGACTCAACCGCCATTTGCCTCGTGGAATATGAGATGCCTTTAGGTAGTAACGAGGATATTGATAAGTACCAAAGAGACCTGTGGATTCATGTGGAAGTTTATGAAAAAAATTCGCTCACCTTAACGGACTCTTTTTCTGTGAATACAAAGGTCAATTATCGAAGATATTTGGAAGTCAAATATTACTTTACTCAAAACAAAGCCTTTTTTATAATCAGTTCCTGTAAAAATTATTCGAATCATGATATTGACTGTATAGTGAGTAATTATAAGGGAGCAATTCTTAAAATAGAAAGTTTCCGGGAAGAAGAAAAACCGAATTGTCGTTGCAGGTTAGCCACCGAAACTGCAACAACATTCTCCGGTAAACAAGACGGATTGGTTTGCACAAGGAATAATTATTTCATGGACTCAACAAACCATGTGGCTTTTTTAAGGACCGATGTTTATGAATTCGGAAACATTTCTTCCGGTGATAATTTTACTTTCAGGAAAGTTATTGGAAATGCTGTACCCTTAGATTTATCAGGAGTGCAGGGAAACAGCAATCTTTACCGGATTTCTCATTACCATGATCTGTTTTCTGGCGGGGCCAATTTAAAATTATTCAACTTAGTGAACAACACTGAGCTGAATTCCAAAGGAGATGATTCATATTCTTCCAAGTGGAAACGTAGTTCAGGTATTGAAATAGATGAAATGAGTACCCGTTCGAATAAATTTATAGGTTCACAAAGGATCAATTTTCCCAAGGCATTGATCAAAGAATTCTCGGGAGAAGATAACTCGAATGAGTTTACTCCGAAAAGAACGGATGACGGAGCGCATCTTTCGGATAGGTTTAAATTCAAAAGAATCATGCAAAGGCCAGAAGGCGGGTTCGTGATCATACTGGAATATCATCATGATTTTTGCGTTGATTGTAATCCGCCAGCAACAGGAAGTTGGTCAAGTAAGGAGCATAGATACTTGGATCCTGTGGAAGATACAAAATCCGGCTTTCACAAGGAAATACCAAGCAAAAAACCTATTTTGTGGCACAACAGTAATTATTTTCACAGCATTGTTTTAAGTGTTGATGTAAATGGAAATCTTGTAAACTACAAGCTAATTCCCAAATGGCAGGGATGGAATGTGTTCGATAGCTGGAAATATACCGGGGAACAATGTGCATCGGATATTTTTTCTTCCGAATCTATTATGGAAGTTAAAAATAAATCAGTTTACCTTATTTATAACGACCATGTCAAAAACATTGACCGGACAAAATTTGGGGATATGAAAGTTTTAGCGGCCCCGGATAAGGCCGCAACCTATATTTTGAAGGTTGATTCAAACGGAAATTATACCAAGAAATTTTTGCTTTCACCGGAGAGTATCGGAAAAGAACCAAGGTATATCTTTACAAACCTTTCACTCAAAATAAAAGAGTCCGAATACGTGGTGATGGCAATTGATACTAAAATGAAAAGTTATAGGTTTGGAAGGATCAAGCTGGATTAAGGTATTTGGGTAATTCGAATGATATGGAAAAAAACACTGATTGAGTTGATCCTTCCATTTACTTCACCACAAACGTTACCGTCTTCGTTGGCGCATCAACAGAAAAAGTTTGGGCGCTGTCGATGAAGTGGTCGTGTATCGAACTTCCTCCGCTCAAATAAGACCAGGTATCACCATGAATTTTTATAGTATAAGTGTCGTAAACATAATTCCCGAAATCAAGGTTGGAACTGTTACCGGTGGTAAATTGCGTAGCGATCGAATTGTTATTTTTATCAAACAGCTTTACCGAGAAATCACCTTTTATATAAAGGCCATACGCGCTGGTCGAATCGGGTGCGAAATGAACCGAAACTTTCAGGTCGCCCAATGGCGCAACGGCAGCGGTTGAAGCAGGAGTAGCTGTTGAATCTTTAGAGCACGAAGTAAAAAAAATGATCGGTACCAAAAGTAATGCAATTACAGCAGTATAAATTATGAAATATTTTTTCATGTGGTTGATGAATTTAAACGGTCAAAATTAATAGATATGATTTAATTACCGAATAGGTGGCGCTGATAATTTTTATTCAAATCTTTTTCGTCACGGGCATGGCGCTGATGCAAAAGGGGAATTTAGACTCATCGGCACTTCGACAGGATCAGTGCCCGAAGATTAATAAAAGCTGCCCGAGCCCTGAGCTTGCTAAAGCGCGAAACCACCGATGATAAAAAAGAGTATTTATTCTGTTATTGGATCCCGGCCCCCAACTGTAAACTCAAAACTGTAAACACAAAACCCTGAACAGCATTTTCATTAACTATTTTTTTCAACTATTTTATTATGAAATTATTTCCTTAAATTGCTCTCCTTCGATTTAACCCAAGAATCCGAAAAATAAACTCTAACCAGGTTATGAATCCTGTTACATTAGAAGAGCTAAAGAATGTTGTTGCTTTAAGCGACCTGCCTGTAGAACATTTGCAATGGATACTGGACCATTCCGAACCGAGAGAATATGAAGATGGTGAGATACTGGTAAAAACAGGCGAGTCCATAGATTTTATGTACTTCATCCTTGAAGGAAAGATCACTTTTTACCAGGATGTGAACGGAAAGTTGGTTTTTTATTATGCCTTCGAAAATAATAAAACAACCGGGGGGGTTAGTGGATTACTTCCATATTCGAGGATGAAAGGATCGCCTGGTTATTCTTATTCGGTGGGAAAATTACGGGTACTGCACCTGCATAGAAAATATTTTCCAGAACTGGAACAACTCAACCCGGATCTGATCCAGCGGCTTATCGGTTATATGACGGAGCGCGCGCGAAGTTTTGCCACCACGCAACTCCAGCATGAAAAGGTGAATGCGCTCGGTCAGCTTTCTGCAGGAATCGCCCACGAATTAAATAATCCGGCTTCTGCCATCAACCGTATATCTTCGGAACTGAACAAACGCATGAAACTCAATTATGAATTTACCGAGAAACTTCTCCAGGGTGCGATCAGTCCCGAACATATTAAAACGATAAGTAAGCTGATCCTATTAAAAGAAAGTGAAAGCAAACAAAAGACAAAACTCACCGCTATGCAACTGATGGAAAGAGAAGATGAGATCACAGATTGGATGCAAAAGAACGGAATATCCGGAAACCGTTTGGCGGGTGAAACATTTTCGGAATTCGGTTTCTCCTGCGGGGACCTCGAAAATATTCGCAGGCAAGTGGGCAAGGATGCATACGTGGATGTGTTGCTCTGGTTGGAAAATTTGTTGAGTTCACAGCGTATCATTAAAGATCTCGGGGATGCATCATGCAGGATTTCCGACCTGGTGGGAGCCATCAAAAGCCACGTGCACATGGATCAGTCGAACGACATGCAGCCGTCGGATATTCATAAGGATATTGACAATACGCTCACCCTTCTTGGTTACAAGCTTCGGGAAAAAAATATCACGGTGAAAAAAAATTATTCCGAAACGCTTCCTGCAATCCCGGTTTATGTGGGCGAGCTCAACCAGGTATGGACCAATTTGATTGACAACGCCATTTACGCGCTCGAAAAGAACGGGGAGATCGATATTGAAACTTCCTGTGATAATAAAAACCTGAACGTTTCGATCAGGGATAACGGAAGCGGAATACCGAAAGAAATTCAGTCACGAATATTTGATCCGTTCTTCACCACCAAAAAAGTAGGAGAAGGAACAGGCATCGGCCTTGATATTGTAAACCGGATCATCAAACGT
>JBIOHI010000020.1:0-16519 GCA_044448845.1 Bacteroidia bacterium | reverse complement strand
GTGCAGGATTAATTGACTCGTTCAGCGAGTTTAAAGAATTCAAAAACATCGATCGCGCTACCATGCAGCGCGTGTTGGAAGATGTATTCAGAAGCATGCTTCGCAAAAAATACGGAAGCGATGAGAATTTTGATGTGATCATCAATGACCACAGCGGTGACCTTGAAATATGGCACAACCGCGAAATTGTTTATGACGGTGAAATGGAAGATGCCGGTAAACAAATTTCGGTAACGGATGCTCGAAAAGTGGAACCCGATTTTGAAGTGGGAGAAATGCTCACCGAAGGTGTGACACTCGAAATGTTTGGGCGCAGGGCTATTCTCGCGGCACGCCAGACCTTGATGTCGAAAATTCTTGAACTCGAAAAAGACGAGATGTATAAACGATACAAAGACCGTATTGGTGAAATTGTTACCGGTGAAGTTTACCAGATCTGGAAAAAAGAGATCATGGTGCTTGATGATGAAGGTTCGGAATTATTGCTCCCCAAAAGCGAAACCATACCGGCCGATCATTATAAAAAAGGAGACAGTATCCGTGCGGTGGTACTCAAGGTGGAAATGTACAACGGATCACCGAGAATTATTTTGTCACGTACTTCCGGTTTGTTCCTCGAAAGATTATTCGAAATGGAAGTTCCCGAAATCCTCGATGGTGTGATAACTATCAAGAAGATCGTTCGTGAACCGGGCGAGCGTGCAAAAGTTGCCGTTGAATCGTATGATGATCGCATCGATCCGGTTGGAGCCTGCGTAGGAATGAAAGGTTCACGTATTCATGGAATCGTGCGCGAACTTAGAAATGAGAATATTGACGTGATCAATTACACCAGCAATATTCAGTTGTTGATCCAGCGTGCACTGAGCCCCGCAAAAATCTCAAGTATAAAAATTGATGAAGAAGGAAAACGTGCTTCGGTATATTTAAAACCCGACCAGGTTTCTCTCGCTATTGGTAAAGGCGGGCACAACATTAAACTGGCAGGCAAACTCACGGGAATGGAAATTGACGTTTACCGTGAAAGTGATGATGACGACACGGATATCGATCTCGAAGAATTTGCAGATGAAATAGACAGTTGGATCATTGATGAACTGAAAAAGATCGGTTGTGATACTGCAAAAAGTGTACTCGCTATCACCATGGAGGATCTTGTTCGCAGAACTGAACTGGAAGAGGAAACCGTTCAGGAAGTGAGAAAGATATTGCAGTCGGAGTTTGAGTAACATGATAAAATTTATTTCAAATTGAATTTAAGAGCGACAAATTAATACATAAAAAAAATTAAGCGATATTCGCGCACAGTTTGGCAGGATAAAAAAACGAAATGGTCGAAAAAAGTATAAGATTAAATGCGGTTGTAAAAGAGTTGAATGTAGGAATGCAGACACTCGTGGAACACCTTGCCAAAAAAGGGCACGCGGTGGAAGCCAAACCTACGGCCAAAATTTCGGAGGAGCAATACCAGATCCTGCTCAGCGATTTTCAGTCGGATAAAAAGGTGAGTGATGATGCACGGCAAATGGTGCGGCCTAAATTTCCTAAAAAAGAAGAACCGATCGTTGCGGTTTCCAAAGGGAAAGAGATCCGGTTGGATGAAGAGGAAGATGATGATGACGGGATCCTGATTAAGTCAGGCTTGTCGCCCACATCATCAAAAAAAGCGGAACCAATAGCCCCTCCCAAAGAAGAAAAAAAGGAAGAGAAAAAAGAGAAGAAGGAGATTGTTTTACCGCCCGTAAAAGAAAAAGAACCGGAAGCTGAAGAAGATGATGATAAAGTAAAACTTACCGTGATCGGGAAGATTGACCTCGATGGAATGAACACCAAAACGCGTCCGGATAAGAAACCGAAAGCAAAAAAGGGTAAGGAAAAAGAAGAAGAAGTAAAACCAAAGAAAGCTGCGAAAGAAGTAGCTGAAAAAAAGGGAGCAAAGACCGTTTCCAGGAAAGAAACTAAAGAAAAAGTTGAAACGGAAGAAGCGCCAATCATAGTTGAGAAGCAGGAAGAAAAACAGGAAATAAAGGTTGACAAAAAAGTTGAGAACACCCAGGAACCTAACTACGAGAAACTCTCGGGGTTGAAGGTTCTCGGGAAAATTGAGCTCCCCGTTGAACAGGTTCATGTTCCGAAAAAATTTCATACTGATAATGCCGCAGGCGATCTCTCCAAATCAAAAAAGAAAAGAAAACGTAAGAATTTTGTTACCGGGAGCGAAGATCCCAATCTGAAAAAAACGGCTTCCCCTATTGTTGGAAAAGAAACCGAAAAAGTTTTTAGAAGAGATCCCAACCGCAAACCGCAGGGAACCGGTACCGGAAGATTCTCCGATCGGGGCAGAAGTTTTGAAAGCCGGGAACCGAAAGCAGAAATTACTGAAAAAGAAATTCAGGATAAGCTGAAAGAAACACTTGCACGGCTGAATCCTGGAAGTAAAACTCCGAATATCGGATCGGTTCGTTCGAAAATACGAAAGCAAAAACGCGATGCCGCTTCTGATAAACGGGAAGAAGAATTGCACGAACAGGAAGGGCAGAGGAAAAAAATTAAAGTTACTGAATTTGTAACTGCCAATGAACTCGCAAAAATGCTCGATGTGCAGATCACGCAAATTATTTCTGCGTGTATGAGCTTAGGACTGATGGTTTCCATCAATCAACGCCTCGATGCGGAAACCATTGCCATCGTTGCCGATGAATTTAGCTGCGATGTGGAATTTGTTTCGGCAACTTTGCAGGAAAATATTGAAGAAGAAGAAGACAAGCCGGAAGATCTGAAACCCCGCGCACCCATTGTAACTGTTATGGGTCACGTGGATCATGGTAAAACTTCGTTGCTCGATCACATCCGGAAAACAAATGTGATTGCCGGTGAAGCCGGTGGAATTACGCAACATATCGGTGCGTATGAGGTGACGTTGCAGAACGGAAAAAAAGTTACTTTCCTGGACACGCCCGGCCACGAAGCGTTTACGGCTATGCGTGCACGCGGAGCAAAAATTACAGATATTGTTATCGTAGTGATAGCTGCCGATGACAGCGTGATGCCGCAAACGAAAGAAGCCATCAGCCATGCGCAGGCTGCCGGTGTGCCAATCATTTTTGCCATCAATAAAATCGATCGCGAAGGTGCTAATGCGGATAAAATAAGAGAACAACTTTCTGCCATGGATATTTTGGTGGAAGAATGGGGAGGAAAATACCAGTGCCAGGAGATTTCTGCTAAAAAAGGATTAAACATTGACCAGCTTCTCGAAAAAGTTTTGCTCGAAGCGGAAATGTTAAATTTAAAAGCAAATGCGAATAAACGTGCTATCGGAAGTGTGATAGAAGCAACTTTAGATAAAGGTCGCGGAATTACAACAACGGTAATGGTGCAAGCAGGTACATTAAGAGTTGGTGATCCGATTCTTGCAGGAGTTAACCAGGGAAAAGTTCGCGCAATGTTTGATGAACGCGGAAAGAAAATGGAAGTTGCAGGTCCATCAACACCGGTGATGTTGCTTGGTTTTGACGGAGCACCGCAGGCCGGTGACAAATTCATGGTTCCGAAAAGCGAACAGGAAGCAAAAGAAATTGCAAACAAGAGGCAACAACTGCAACGCGAACAGGGAATACGTTCTCAAAAACATATTACACTCGATGAGATCGGAAGACGTTTGGCCATCGGCAATTTCAAAGAACTGAATTTGATTGTCAAAGGTGATGTGGATGGTTCAGTGGAGGCGTTATCAGATTCGTTATTGAAATTATCGAATACGGAAATTCACGTGAATGTAATTCATAAATCGGTTGGGCAAATTTCAGAATCGGATGTATTGTTGGCTTCGGCTTCCGATGCCATCATCATCGGTTTCCAGGTTCGCCCGAGCCCGCAGGCGCGAAAGCTTGCCGAGCAGGAATCAATTGATATTCGTTTATATTCCATTATTTATAAAGCCATCGAAGAGATTCAGGCAGCCATCGAAGGAATGTTGGCTCCAAAGATGGAGGAAAAAATTACCGGCAATGCCGAGATCCGCGAAGTGTTCAAAGTTTCAAAAGTGGGAAGCGTGGCAGGTTGCATGGTTACCGATGGAAAGATATTCCGCAATTCAAAAGTGCGTTTGATCCGCGAGGGAGTTGTGGTTTACACCGGTGAACTTTCTTCGCTCAAACGTTTTAAGGATGATGCGAAAGAAGTGGTGTCCGGGTTTGATTGCGGGTTGACCATTGCAAATTTCAACGACATCAAAGTAGGCGACAACGTGGAAGGATACGAAGAAGTGGAAGTGAAACGCGCGCTGAAGTAATTTCATTCGCTGTCATGTCGAGACGTAGTCACTTCGAGTAAAACTTTGGGCAGGTGTTGCGCAGAGTTTGTATCGAGAAGTAACAGATGATCCTAACTTAAAAACCGTTCTCGATATGCGCCTAACATTTTACACCCAAAGCTACTCGAACTGACTTTTTACTTACTGTCATGTCGAGCGCAGTCGAGACATAAGTCACTCAATAGTCATTTAGTTGTCACTCAATGGTCTCTCTGTTGTCATTTACTGTCATGTCGAGCGCAGCGAGACATCTGCCCGTCCTAATCCTTAATTCTTATTTTCTTGTTTATCTTTGAAACAGTTTAAGCAATGAAAATAAAAATTCATTTCACTTTAATTTTTCTTTTAGCACTTGCAAGTGCTTTTACATTTAGTGCCTGCAATAAAAACAACAATTCTTCCGGTTGTACAAATTATCGGGAAACAACATATAATATTGCTTCTTTAGAAAGACAGGTCATCCCATATAAAGGAAATGATACTATAAAACTTCTGAACGTCACGCTTAATCAAACAGCCATTTTTATCGGTAAGGGTTTTGATACGATATACACTAAAGTAGATGAAAGTAATGACCCGGGTTGCCCATGGACCAATGTAGCAAAACGGCAATCCATCCAAACAACTTACACAAGCGTAAATTACTCGCTTCCATTAATTATTAAACAATCGCTACTTTATGGAGATGATGGAAGTTATATTGTAATTAATTTTAATAATTCTGAATTTTTAAGAGGTTCTGGTACTTTGCGCCCGCCATATGATTTAGATTCCTTGGTTCTTGGAAATAAAACATATAGAAATATTAGATTTCTATATTTAAATCTAAACTCTCAATTTACAGACATGGTTTACTACAACGTTCAAAACGGTATAATAAAAATAATTTCAAACGGACAAGAATGGAATTTACTTCAATAGTGAATAATTTAATTCTTGTTAACGCGGACTTTCCGTTCCTGTGAGACAACAGTGAAATTATAACAATTGAATTTATCCAACGTAGTTTCAACGAAGTTGAACGCTCGAACAACCGAACAAACTACTTTCACAATCAGCCCTTTTCCCAAAATAAACCTTAGCCGTTTCGCTATTTAGACCTACCTTTGCCGCTCATTAATCAAAAAACAACTACTTGACAACTTTTAAAGATTTAGGCTTGAGCACGGACGTGCTAAGCGCAATAAGCGACCTTGGGTTCGAAAATCCCACACCCATCCAGGAACAGGCGATTCCGGTGATCATTGAGAACAAAAGAGATATTCTTGGACTGGCACAAACCGGCACCGGTAAAACGGCTGCTTTCGGTTTGCCCATTTTACAAAATATTGATTTCAGCAACCGCACCACGCAGGCGCTCGTCATCTGCCCCACGCGTGAGCTTTGCATGCAGATATCGCGCGATCTGGCGAATTATTCCAAAAACCTCAAACAGGTGAATATAGTTGCCGTTTATGGCGGTTCGAGCATTCGCACGCAAATTGACCAGTTGGGACGCGGTGCACAGATCGTGGTGGCAACCCCAGGAAGGCTGATGGACCTGATGGACAGAAAAGCGGTAAAAATTCAAAACGTGAGTTATGTGGTGCTCGATGAAGCAGACGAAATGCTCGATATGGGCTTCCGTGACGACATCGAACAGATACTTTCCGACACACCGGAGCAAAAACGTGTTTGTCTTTTCAGCGCCACCATGAGCAAACAGGTGAGACAGATCGCTGAAAAATATTTAAACAATCCCGTTGAAATTACGATTGGCAAAAAGAATTCAAGCAACGAAAACATCGTTCACGAATACGCAGCCGTTCATGCGAAAGATAAATATGCCGCGTTGAAACGCTTTCTTGATTTCAACTCCACCGATTTTTTCGGGATTATTTTTTGCACCACAAAAAATGAAACACAGGAAATTTCCGATAAATTAATTCGCGATGGATATAATGCAGATTGCCTTCATGGCGACCTGAGCCAGCAACAACGCGAAAAGGTGATGAACCGGTTTCGTCATCATGCCATAAAAATTTTATTGGCAACCGATGTGGCGGCACGCGGAATTGATGTAGTTGGAATTACTCACATCATTCATTATCATTTACCTGAAGAACTTGAAAATTACACGCACCGCAGTGGACGTACAGCTCGCGCGGGTAAAAAAGGAGTTTCATTCACGCTGTTCAATATGCGCGAAGCATACAAACTGAAAGAAATTGAAAAGCTTGCAGGAATAAAATTCAATAAGATTTTGATTCCATCAGCAGTTGAAGTTCGGGATAAAAAATTACTGGCGTTCCTCGACACCATTGAGAAAACAGAAGTGGAAGAAAGTATTTTTGATGAGAACGTGATGACCGCCCTGGAAGAATTAGACAACTTCACGAAAGTGGAACTGATCAAAAAATTCCTTTCGCTTGAATTGAAAAGATTTTCCAATGAATATTTAACCGGGCCTGATCTCAATGCAACGGAAAATAGTCATGCAAGGTCAGAACGAGGCTCAGATTTTATCCCAAAATCTGAAGGAACAAGATTGTTCATAAGCATCGGTTCGAAGGACGGATTGAATTCAGGTTCGTTGAAAGACCTGATAGCAACCACTACGGGTGTTGCACACAAATTCATTCACCGCGCTGATGTAAAAGGAGTTTATTCATTTTTAAATATTGAAGATGCTTATGTCGAACAATTCACCAAAGCCATGCACGGTTCTGCCTTCAAAGGAAGAACGGTAAGAGTAGAGGCTTCGGGTGACATGCCGGAAAACCGTGGAGGCAGATCCGGAGGCCGTAAAAAAGAATATGGGAACTTTGAAGGTCGCAGGAAAAATTACGATGACATCCGCGGAGGCGGAGGAAAGAAGTTTGGCGGGGGTGGCAGATCACGCAGCAATTTCAGTGGCAGAAAGAAAAGTTATTAGTCAGATCTGAGGAATTTCGGGAGGAACATTTTTTTTGGAAACATTTGTTTTCTCGATAAGTTCCTGTTTCTTTGTGTTTCAAATTATTTTTATTTCATTAATTTAACACTAAATGCAAGGCACAGTAAAATTTTACAATGAGTCCAAAGGTTACGGATTCATTACCGATGACGACACCAAAAAAGATTATTTTGTACACAGCTCAGGCGTACTCGAAAAAATTCACAACAACGACAAGGTGAGTTTTGAGTTGGGCGAAGGCAAGCGGGGACCCATGGCAGTTGACGTTAAAAAAGTTGGTTAATTTTTTTGATTCATGATCTTTCCAAGAACCCGCTTCGTGCGGGTTTTTTATTTGGAATTTTTTTCCTTCCAAAGTTGGTTGAAGGATTTATCCGCAAGCTTGGGAAAATCTCTTCGTTCGCCCCAGGCATTCTTAAAGAATTTTTTGAACATAAAGTTTTTCACTCCGGCTCCCTGGTTCAGGTTCTTACGGTTCAGCATCATCTTCTTCCATGTAAACCAAAGGATCTTATCAGTTCCGGAAGTTTTTTCATTCACGATATCTTTCCGGTTTCGCAACAGGTGGTTGTGCAGATCGATCTTCACAGGGCAAACATCCGTGCATTTTCCGCAAAGTGTAGATGCAAAACTCAGGTGGCTGTAAGAATCAGATTCGGTGGTGTGCAAGGAAGTTACTGAACCGATCGGACCCATGTAGACACTTCCATAAGTGTGGCCTCCAATAGTTTTAAATACCGGGCAGGAATTCAAACAAGCTCCGCATTTGATGCATTGCAAGGCTTGGCGCTGTTCGCCCTGAGCCAATAAATTGGAACGCCCGTTGTCAACGAGGATCACAAAAAAATCTCCGGAACTTTCTTCATCCGCGGATATCTTCGGTCCAACAACGGAATTATACGCTGTTATCTTCTGGCCGGTGCTGTATGTGGAAAGCAAAGGTAACAACACATCGAGATCGTTGAGGGAAGGAATGACCTTTTCAATTCCGGCAACAACGATATGTGTTTTTGCAAAAGTGAAGGAAAGCCGCGCATTGCCTTCATTTTCAGTGATCGAAACCATCCCGTTCTCAGCTATGAGGAAATTGGCACCTGTGATTCCGATATCTGCCTGCAGGAATTTTTCACGCAGTTCATTTCTCACATCGTTGCTCAATTCAGTTTCATCGGCTTCAAGTGAGGACCCTATTTTTTCATTCAATAACTGCGCTATCTCCGAACGGCTTTTTTGCATGGCGGGAGTTACAAAGTGAAAGGGCGTTTCCCCGGCTTTATCAATTATAAAATCACCGAGGTCGGTTTCATATACCTCAATATTTTTTTTTCGCAAAAAATCCGTCAACCCGATTTCCTCTCCCACCATGGTCTTACTTTTTACGATGGTCTTAGCATTGGTTTTTTTCAGTATCTGGTCAATTTCATTTTGTGCCGACTGCACATCGATGGCCCATAGAACTTTTCCTCCTCTTCGTACCACACTCGCTTCAAATTCGATAAGATATTTATCAAGGTTTTCAATGACTTTCCATTTGATAAACGAAGCACGGTCGCGCGCCAGTTCAAGGTTGGCATACTGGCTTAGACCATTCTCCAGCGCCTGTTCATAATGAGAAATATTATCGTTTATTTTTTTCCGATAATCCCGGTCAAAAGCAATTTTTCCGGCAGCTGTCAAAAATTCATCCTGTATGCGCATGAAATTCAAAACTAAAGAAAAAAAAGCTCAATCAGTCAGAATCATGTTATCAATTAAACGAATATTTCCACACCAGGCTGCAATCATAGCTACAGCCTTAGTTTTAGTATCGCGATTGGTAGGTTTAAAAGTATCCGCATCGATGACCTCAAGGTAATCCACTTTGACCATTGGTGAATGAGCCGTTAACTTTCTCAGAGAGGAGGATATCAAATCTTCAGTTGGAATTTGATGAAAGGTTTCTTTTATCGAAAAAAGAATTTGTGGAATGATCACGGCAGTATTTCGTTCTTCAGGTGTTAAACGTGCATTCCTCGAACTCTTTGCCAATCCATCGGGTTCACGCACGATAGGACAAATGTGAAGACGAACGGGCAATGCGTATTTTTTTATAAGTTCTTTTACTACCATGCACTGCTGAAAATCTTTTTGCCCGAAATAAGAATGATCGGGTAGGATAATATCGAAAAACTTTTTCACCACGGAGATCATTCCGCTAAAATGCCCGGGCCTGAATTTTCCTTCGAACGATTCGGTGAACAATCCAAAATCCGCATCCAGCAATTTTTCATTCTTCGGAAAGAGTTCTTTTTCATGAGGTAAAAAAAGCACCGGGCAACCGGATTCGACCAACTTTTTTATATCCTCCTCAATGGTTCGGGGATAATTTGCAAGGTCTTCCGCATTATTAAACTGAGAGGGGTTTACAAAAATACTGCACACTGATATCGGATTTTCAGCCATTGATTTTTTAATCAACGAAATATGTCCCTGATGTAGAGCTCCCATAGTAGGAACAAAGCCAATCGTGGAACTTTTTTTCCTTTCGTTCTGAAGGAAATTTTGGAGTGATTTGATTTCTTTGAACAGCCTCAAATTACCTGTTTAGTTTTTAAGTAGTTAGATGATAATAGATAAATATGGGGCGAATATTAAAGAAAATTTTAGCTTTTTGAGTATCTTTGCATACATTTTTAAATTCGGATATTATGGCAAAGAAGAAAGTTCTGTTCATTTCATCGGAAATGACGCCTTATCTGCAGGTCAGCAGCGTTGGAGAATTAGCAAGAAGGTTACCTCAGGCAACTCAGGAGAAAGACAACGAGATCAGGGTTTTAATGCCCAGGTTTGGTTGCATCAATGAAAGGCGAAACCGTTTGCATGAAGTGGTAAGACTTTCTGGTATCAATATCACGATTGAAGATAATGATAACCCGTTGACCATTAAAGTCGCTTCATTACCCGAAGCGAAAATGCAGGTTTATTTCCTGGATAATGAAGATTATTTTCATCGCAAATTTGTGTACACTGATGAGAATAATGAATTCTTCGGAGATAATGATGAACGAACCATTTTCTTCTGCAAAGGCGCTTTGGAAACAGTAAAAAAACTCGGTTGGCAGCCCGATATAATTCATTGTCAAGGTTGGATGACCAGTTTGATCCCTTTATATTTAAAAACTATTTATAAAGACGAACCGGTATTCAAAAATGCAAAAGTGGTTTATTCCGTTTTCGAAAATCAATTTGACAGTTCACTTGGGAAAGATTTTGCCCGTAAAGCAAGTTTGAATGCTGCCGATAACAAACAGTTTTCATCTTCTCTTGGTGATTCATCCTGTTCAGCACTTTATAAATCGGGTATTGCTCACGCGGATGCAATCGTAAAATGCAGCAATGACATTGATCCGGACGTTAAAAGTTTCATGAAAAAACAGAAAGGCAAGATCTTTATGGATCACACCAACGAAGAAGGATACGTTGATGCATACATCGAACTATATGACAGTTTGCTTCAAAGGCAAAACTAATCGTATTGCTATTCTTCTTGTTTTTTCTCTGATTCTCGTTACTTCATGCAGAAAAGATAATTCCAACACCATAGGTGCAGATTTTATAGGTTTGCGAAATGGTTTCAACATCTTCACATCCGATTCGGCAGAGATTATTTGTTTTAGTTCCCGGCAGGATTCTGTTCCCACCCAATCGTTTTATTATTATTCTCTTGGCGACATGAATGATCCTTTGATGGGTAAAACAAAGGCCAATATTTTTGCCCAATTCAGTCTTCCCCTGAGCGGCTTTTCATTAAATGGCGGGACGATTGATTCGGTATTCCTTCAATTGAAATATGTGACCAATACTTCTTTTTATGGCAATCTTCAAACACCTCAACAAATCAGTGTTTACGAATTAAAGGAACCCCTTTTTGCATCGGCTGATTCGAATTATTTTTCAAACCGGAATTACCAGTTTTCAAAAGGCAATATCGGGCTTTCTTCCCCGATCGGGTTGTTTTCGGGAGTTTTTGACCTGTTGGATAGTGTTTATGATACCGTGAACTCAATCGGGAGTATTCTTGAACCTCATCTTCGAATCAAACTTTCGAATGCTTTCGTGAGTAAGTTGCAAAAAGCCGAAGCAGCGGGAGCATTTCAATCGGATGCGGCACTTCAAAGTTATATTTATGGATTGGCGATTGTGGCTCAAACTCCTGATGCTAACCTATCTCCGGGGCAGGGAGCAATAACCTACTTTAACTTACGCCATACCATCAGCGGTATCAATGTTTATTATCACAATGCAAGCGGAAGTCAGAAAATAAATTTCGCAATGCCCTCAACCGATATGGCAACCAACCAGTTTTCCCATGGTTATACTATCGCTGATTCGCTTCAACCTTTTTTAAACACGGTTCACCGCAATCAATGTTTTGTCCAATCGAATTCAGGAATTAAAACGAGAATATTATTGCCAAACATTCATAAATTTGCCGGAAATAATTCAATTGCAATCATGGGAGCAGAATTGGTGATCACAGCTGTTAAGGATAATGATTATCCGTTACCGTTATCTCTCCGGTTAAACGGATCTGATTCACTTGGCAGGAATATTTTCCTCGATGATTTTTTTGAAACGTATCCTTTGAATTATACCGGTGGAATCTATGATGCTGCAACCAATACATATCGTTTCAATATCATCAGGTATGTTCAACGATTGATCAACACCTATAAAAATACAGGCCAAAACGTTAACTATGGAATGAACCTCACTTTTTTTGATAATGATTACTACAACGCAATTGGGGCTGGCAGGGTGGTGTTGAATACCAACAGGGCAAATAAAAATATTGTCCTTCACCTCAGCTATTCAATGGTACGTTAATTAAATGAAATGATAGTAAAGCTGAAAAATAACCTGACAAAAGAAAAATTCAATGAACTTACCTCATTGATCAGTTCGCTTTCCATCAATTTTCACTTCATCGAAAAAGAAAATGTTTTGGTTCTGCCAAAATTCAATGAACCGACTATTTTCAAAAACAGGGAACAAGTTGAAAGCATACTTGAAATTGAAACACCATTTCAACTGGCAAGCAAGATTTGGAAAACAAAATCTTCTATAAAAATTGATGATCTTCAGATCAATTCCGATACTTTTACGATAATAGCCGGTCCGTGCTCAGTTGAAAATGAAAAACAAATTTTTGACACCGCTGAATTTATCTCGGGACTCGGAGTGAAATTCATTCGAGGAGGAGCATTCAAACCGCGCACCTCTCCTTATTCTTTCAGGGGGTTGGGAATCGAAGGATTGAAGTTATTAAAAAATGCTGCTCAGAAATATGAACTGAAAGTAGTAACCGAAATTCTTGACCTTCGGTTCCTGGATGAAGTTTACCAATATGCAGATATCCTCCAGGTAGGAAGCAGGAACATGCAAAACTTTACTTTGCTTCACGAACTCGGAAAATTAGAGAAACCTATACTATTGAAACGGGGAATGAATGCTAAGGTTTATGAATGGCTACTGGCGGCCGAATACATTTTAAGCCGGGGGAATCAAAATGTAATTTTATGTGAACGTGGCATTCGCAGTTTTGATCCGCAATCAAGGAATGTGCTGGATATTGGGGTCATTCCGATCATGAAAGAACTTAGTCATCTTCCGATCATTGTGGATCCAAGTCATGGCACCGGGATCGCGTCGCGCGTTAAGCCACTTTCTCTAGCGGCCACTGCGGGAGGTGCTGACGGGTTGATCATCGAAATTCACCCGGAACCTGCGAAAGCATTATCCGATAAAGAACAAGCTTTGAATTTTAGCGAATTCAAGGATTTGTTGAATGCCGTTGATCTGTTATTGTCCCATTTACCTGAACCTAAAACGGCTTTGCATAAAAAAAATCCATCCTTGGTAAATCTTCAGGTACTTTAAAATAATGTGTGGAATTGTAGCTTATATAGGTCACCAGGAAGCCCTGCCAATTATTATCAAAGGGCTTAAACGTTTAGAATACCGTGGTTACGACAGTGCCGGAGTGGCTTTGATCACTCCCGAAAAAACATTGGACATATATAAGAAAAGCGGAAAGGTTACCGAACTTGAAAAATCTTTTATTGGAAAAACAATCCATGCGCACACCGGAATGGGTCACACACGCTGGGCTACTCACGGTGAACCCAATGATGTAAATGCTCATCCGCATCTTTCCGGTTCAAAAGAATTTGCTATCATCCATAATGGCATAATCGAAAATTATGCTTCACTAAAAACCGCTTTGCTCAAACGCGGCCATGAATTTGAAAGTGAAACCGACACGGAAGTTTTGATTCATCTGATCGAAGAAGTTTACAACAACAATAAAGATCTCGGATTTGAAGATGCGGTGAGGCTTGCGTTAACACAAGTGGTGGGAGCTTATGCCATCGTGATACTTTCTAAAAAGGATCCGAATTACCTGATAGGTGCTAAAAAAGGAAGCCCGATGGTTATTGGCATTGGGGAAGGAGAACACTTTATTGCATCGGATGCAACCCCTTTTATTGAATACACCCGGAATGTAGTTTACCTTCATGACGGGGAGATAGCCGTTATCAAAGGGAAGGAACTTACAATCAAAACCATTGATAACACGGTCAAAACCCCTTATATTCAGGAGTTGGAAATCAACCTGGAGAGCATTGAAAAAGGCGGTTACGATCATTTCATGTTGAAAGAGATCTTTGAGCAGCCCCGTTCCATCCTGGATAGTTTCAGGGGAAGAACTCATATCAATGACACCACAATTACAATGGCAGGCGTTGATAAATTCGAAGATAAATTAAAGAACATCAATCGAATTATCATAGTTGGTTGCGGAACCTCCTGGCATGCCGGACTTGTTGGTGAATATTTGTTCGAGGATTTTGCACGCGTTCCAGTTGAAGTCGAATATGCTTCGGAATTCAGATATCGCAACCCCGTGATCGATGAAAGTGATTTTGTAATTGCTATCTCTCAGTCAGGCGAAACCGCGGATACCTTGGCAGCGCTCGAACTGGCGAAAAGTAAAGGGGCTTCCATTTTTGGAATTTGTAACGTGGTAGGTTCATCAATTCCCCGTATCACAGATGCGGGAGCTTACACACATGCAGGTCCGGAAATCGGAGTAGCATCTACCAAAGCTTTTACAGCCCAGGTTACAGCTTTAATTCTGATGGCATTATCAATTGCGAAGAAAAAAGGTACCATTACTTCACAAAGAATGCGTGAGTTGCTGACTGAATTGGAAACAATTCCGGCCAAAGTTGAAAAAACTTTAAAAACGGATATACAAGTTAAAGAAATAGCAAAACTTTTCAAGAATTCGAACAATGCACTTTACCTCGGAAGAGGCTACGGCTTTCCAATTGCGCTCGAAGGAGCATTAAAACTTAAAGAGATTTCATATATTCATGCAGAAGGATATCCTGCTGCGGAAATGAAGCATGGGCCAATTGCTTTAATTGATGCGGAGATGCCGGTAATAATTATTGCAACCAAGCATAGTTATTATGAAAAGGTGATCAGTAATATTCAGGAGGTGAAGGCCAGGAAAGGACTTGTTATTGCTATTGCTACGGAAGGCGACATGGAAATAGGTAAGCTTGCAGATTATGTCATTTATATTCCTTCGTGTCAGGAGGCAATGTTGCCTTTGATTGCTACGATCCCGCTTCAGTTGCTTTCTTATCACATTGCCGTAATGAGAGGTTGTAATGTTGATCAACCAAGAAATCTGGCAAAGTCGGTTACCGTAGAATAGTTTTTCTCATTCCCACCCTTATAGTTGCCTTAATATTTATTGGCATCCGTTTGCACTTTGTGATTGTTCGGCCCTGAATCGGTTGAAGAATCTTCAGAAGTTATTCGAGTTGCCCTGGTTGCGCGAAACCGAAGTCCATCCGTATCAGATTTTGTTTTTTTGATTGTTCAGACCGGGATCGGTAAGAAGAGGATCTAAAGTATCGCGAGGCGACTCGCTGCATGAAAAGGAATCTCCCTGATTCAGCACTTCAGTATCTTCAAGGCCGAAATCTGTTGAATAATCTTTAAAGTTTGCGACACCAGAGTTTTAGTCTCCGCCTTCACTAATACTTCGAGATCACTCAAACCAAACGGCTTGAAAGTTCTTAAAGTACTGCAACGTGACAGATTGCGTGAATCGGAATATAAATTCCCGCTTTCAGCAATACTTCATGATCGTCCAACCCTAGAACGGTTGATTCAAGTTTTTTCAGACCTTCGTTGGTGGCGAAAACGATCTTACTTTTGGATTTCTCCATGTTGCCAATGTTCAGAGCTTTTGTCAATTGTTTCATTCTGATTGATTTTTGATCTTCAGAAACCAAAACATCTTCGCTGACAAATCTGATGTGGTCTACTTCTTCTTTAGGTAAAGAAGAGATTTCGAATTGAATGTTTGCTGTACCCATGATTTTTTTTGTTAAATGCAATGGCAAATTTATATGAAAATAGGGTAAAACAAAATGGATGGCTTAAAATATTATATTATGAAATATAACTGATTAATCATCAGTACATTAAAAATGTCGTTAAAATGGTATTAAGGTTCAGGTGGATATTTATACACCAAATTACAGTGCTGATGAGTACCTCTTAGCCACTTCATCCCAGTTGATGACGTTCCAGAATGCGTTGCAGTAATCAGGGCGTCTGTTCTGATAATGAAGATAATAAGCATGTTCCCAAACATCCAGCCCAAGAATGGGGGTTCCTTTATAATCAGCAATATCCATCAAAGGATTGTCCTGGTTAGGTGTGGAACAAATTTGGAGTTTTTTATTGGAATCAACACAAAGCCAGGCCCAACCAGAACCAAAACGGGTAATAGCCGCTTTATTAAAGTCTTCTTTGAATTTATCCCATGAACCTAACTGGTTATTAATGGCTTCCATCAATGCACCGGAAGGTTGACCTCCTTTATTAGGCGCCATGATGTTCCAGAACATAGAATGATTGAAATGCCCACCACCATTATTTCTCACTGCAACCGGGTATTTTGAAATATTGCGGCAGATATCTTCTAAACTAAGTTTTTCGAATTCGGTTCCCGCTATAGCATTATTCAAATTGGTAATGTACGCCTGGTGGTGTTTGGAATGGTGGATCTCCATAGTACGCGCATCAATATGCGGTTCCAGTTCATTGTAATTGTAATTGAGTTTTGGTAATTCGAATGACATGTTGGTTGAATTTAAGTTGATTAAATATGAATGTGTAATATTATAACGATCAATTCATTT
>JBIOHI010000019.1:0-16701 GCA_044448845.1 Bacteroidia bacterium | reverse complement strand
GTGATAAACGAAATGATAAAAATAAAGAGGTATGAATCCTTAATGAAAATTAGTATTTTTCTCATAACGATTCTTTTGAATACTTTCTGTTCGTTTGCGCAGCAAAACAAAGGAGTGATCGTTCCTGCTTCGGTATCCAATTCTAAGATCAATAAAACTTATGCATTGCTGATCGGAATCGCAAAATATGAAGACCCGAATATGCCTCAACTTCAATATGCCGACAGTGATGCGGTTTACTTCTACCGTTTCCTGAGATCAAAAACCGGTGGCAATGTCGACAGCAGTCACATCCGTTTGTTAATTAACAAAGATGCATGTTCCACTGACATCTGGAGAGAACTCAATTGGATCTTGAGAAGAGCCGACAGTTCCGACCGGGTGTACATTTATTTCTCGGGGCACGGTGACGCGGGCAACAACCAGGAAGAAGTTTATTTGCTCACGCACGAAACCGCACGCGTGGATGACCCTGCTTTGTACGTTCCCACCAGCGCGCTTCCCGTCATCAATCTCAAAACGAAAATAAAAACACTTGCCGGAAAAAACGTAGAAGTCATTTTAATTACGGATGCATGTCGCACGAATGAATTGCCCGGAAAAAATAAAGGCAACGAGCAGATCTACCGGAATGTGATGGATGAAAATCTCGGGGCAGTTCAGATCACCAGTTGTAAAGCGAACCAGATGGCGCAGGAAGGAAAGATCTGGGGAAACGGCCGGGGGGTATTTTCATTTTACCTCGTCAATGGATTGTACGGACTTGCTGATAATTCTCCTGCTGACGGAAAAGTAGATCTCGAAGAACTCGAATCATATGTAAAAGAAAATGTAAAGCACGATACCCGTTCCTTGTCAACCGGCATTCCTCAACAGGTTCCTGTGTTCTATGGAAAAAACACCGGCCTGAGTAAAGTGGACCCGAAAGAAAAAGAAACGATTCAAAAAAATTTAATTTCAAGGCCGGATCAGGAAATAGAAATAATTAAAAAGGGTTCGGCTCTTTCAAGCCATTCTCCTGACAGTATTTTTTCTAAAAATTTCATTTCCGCAATAAACGAAGAAAGATTACTGACTCCTGAAAAAAACAATGCGGTGTATTGGCTTGAACTTTTATTGCCATTAACAAAGGATGAAAATGTGAAAGCCGACCATACGGATATTTTGGTAGCGGCCTTAATGAAGAAGGGTCAGCAATCCATTAATAATTATTCCAAAGGGTCATTCGCAACTTCCAACATAACCTATTCCTATTTTAAAAATGCTGCTGGCTATTTTGAGGCTGCATTGAAATACGTAAAAAATAATCCTGAAATTTACCGGCTTGCAAATGCATCGCGGTTATTTTTACTTGCCCGTGCTTTAAGAGAATCCGACCGGGAAGATGACTGGCGAGCAGCACTGTCACTCGCTGATTCATCACTCCAAATTTATCCCTGGCCTTATACCTATCACACCAAAGCTATTTTATTTAACAACCTCGACATGCCGGATAGTTTATTATTTTATGAAAGAAAGGTTATTGAACTTGCCCCGGCCTGGAGTTTTGCTTACAACACAATGGGGAATATTTTTAGTGAAGCCGGAAAGTATGATTCTGCGTTATATTATTATCGGGTTGCACTGAAGCTTCACCCCGGTTATGAATATCCTTATTTAGGCCTCGGAAACATTTTCCTGGATCTCGGTAATTACGATTCGGCCATTTATTATTACAACTGTTCCATCAGACTCAATCCAAAATATTCGCATCCATATACCAACCTCGGCATTGTATTCCGGAAGCTCCATCAATATGATTCTTCCATTTATTATTTAAAACTTTCAATACGGCTCAACCCGAATTCCGCAAATTCGTATTATGCCCTTGGAAATACTTATCGCAAAATGCTGAATTATGACACCGCTCTCGCTTATTATAAGATGACAATCCGGCTAAACCCTCAATGGGCAATTGCTTCCAAGGGAAACAAGAATGTTTTTGCCGACCTGTTGAAGGACGTCTCTTCCTATAATTCTCAGCAAATTGAATTAAGCCTTAATCCGAAATGCTGGTATTCACGAAAAGGTTTGGGTGTTGTTTTACTGAGCTTAAGGGATAATGACTCTGCAATTTATTTTAATAAAAATGATCTCATTATTAATCCTCAACTTTCATTCAGTTATTTCCGGAAAGGCAATGAGTTTAAAAATTCCGGTCAATACGATTCTGCCATTTTTTATTACAACCTGTCGATTCACTCAAATAAAACTTTTAACCTCCCGTATTATTCTTTGGCCACCATTTATTCCTTAAAAAAAGATCAGGCTGATGCCTTGAATTACCTGGAACTTGCATTGATTAATGGTTTCCTTGATTCCGAACAGATCCGGTACGACCGAGAACTCGACTCCATCCGGCCGAATAAAAAATTTGTTTTACTACTGGGAAAATATTTTCCGGAAAAAATAAAAAAATAAAAAGAGATCATGATCAAAGTCATCATCGCGGACGACCACCAGATGTTTATTGACGGTATCAAGTCGTTACTCCGCACTCATAAAAATATTTCCATTGTTGGCGAAGCAAATAATGGTGAGCAGGTATTGGAAATTTTATCTAAAGATCCTGCAGATATTATTCTGATGGATGTGAACATGCAGGTGATGGATGGGATCGAAGCCACCAAACAGGTTCGGTCAAAATATCCGAATGTAAAAATATTAATGTTGACCATGTTCAATACAAAAGAATACATTGAAAAAGTTTTGCGGGCAGGAGCGCATGGCTACATTTTAAAAAACACAGGAAAAGAAGAATTGCATGAAGCCATCGATAAGATCATGAACGGTGAATCTTATTTCAGCAAAGAAGTAACCGGGCGCATCATGGAAGGAATTCAAAAAAGAAAATCGGTGGAGAATGACCCGATGAGGGCGGAACTTACCGACCGCGAAAAAGAGGTATTGAAACTCATTTCCCAGGAACTAACCACCCAGGAAATTGCCGACAAATTATTCATCAGCCACCACACGGTGGAAACGCATCGTAAAAACCTGATCAGTAAACTGAATGTAAAGAATACAGCCGGACTGGTGAAGTATGCCGTTCTGCAAGGGTTGGCTGATTGAATTTCCGGCCTAAGAAGTTGAGAGATGTAAAACCTAAAAACAGTATTCGTGAATAACTATTTTTTTTGATCGCTAAATAATATTATTTTTACCCTACTAAATCAAACGTTAACATTTATGAAAAAAAATGACCTCATCAACACGGTATTGCTTGGAGCAATATTGTTTTTAGCATCATGCACCGCCAAGGATGGCGCAACCGGCCCGGCCGGTGCTGCCGGTACGAATGGAAATGCAAATGTTCAGTCCGTGAATTTAACAGCAAGTGTTGCCGACTGGGCATCTTTTGGCACCAATAACCTGCCGGGGTTTGGTTATTCGGTTACAAAACCGGTTATACAACTAACCTCGGGAGTGGTCAATTCAGCTTCGATAACAGCTTATGTTAGTTTCGACAACATGGTTACCTATACCGCCATTCCATTTACCGACTATTCCACCGCCATCACTCGCTCATGGCAATTCACATACAAACAAAATTCCGTGACCTTTACATTTTACGACAGTGATTTTAAATCCCACCCATTGGCTGTTCCTGTATATTTTAAAGTGGTCATCATTCCTTCAGGCAGCCTGGTAAAGAACATGGACCATTCGGATTATCAATCAGTGAAAAAGGCGTATCACCTGGATTGATTTAATTCTTCAAATAAATTAATGGGATGAAATATTCACTTTCGTTTCATTCTTATAAATGCCTGAAAAAAATTTCAGGCATTTTTTTATTTCCTGGTTACGAAAATTTGAATGTTTTAATCTCCTGTCGAAAATGAATTATTCATAACGGAGTGCATCAATAGGATTGAGGTTAGCGGCTTTGCGTGCCGGGTACCATCCGAAGAAAACACCTACTGCGGCTGAAAAAACAGAAGACAAGAGGATGGATGAAAGAGTTACCGTTACGGGCCACCCGCCTAAAGCAGAAACCAAAAAAGCAATCAGCAATCCAAGTAAAATTCCCAAAGCACCGCCTATCAAACTGATAAAGATGGATTCAATCATGAATTGTAAAAGCACATCCTTACTCTTTGCTCCAATCGCAAGACGAATTCCGATTTCACGTGTCCGTTCAGTTACTGAAACGAGCATGATATTCATGATGCCGATTCCACCCACCAATAGCGAAATGCTGGCAATACTCGCCAGTAAGATAGTGAGCACGCTTGAAATACTGCCGAATGTTTTTGCAATATCCTGCTGGGTTCTGATCGTAAAATCGTCCTCATCATTGGGTGGAAGTTTATGCATCTCACGGAGTATTGGTTTAATTTCCAAAGTTGCCGCATCTATCACTTTCTCGCTCAAACCCGAAGCAAGAATGCTGTTGATAAAAGTGGTTTGAAGCATTCTTTTTTGAACCGTAAAAAACGGGGCGATGATGATATCATCCTGATCCTGCCCGAATGTATTCTGCCCTTTCTTTTCCAGCATTCCGATGATCTTAAAAGGAATCGCATTGATGCGGATCATCTTCCCGATCGGATCTGCGTTTTCACCGAAAAGATTTGTCACAACCGTTTGTCCAACCACGCAAACTTTCGCAGCGGAATGTTCATCTGATTCAGAATAAATATTTCCGGTTTGAATGTGCAGATCGCGGATAAAAAAATAATCAGCACGAGAACCTACCACATTTGTTTTCCAGTTTTGTGAACCGGCAATGATCTGGCTGGATTTGTTTACGACCGGAACAACGTGACTCACCAGTTCACATCTTTTTAAAATGGCTTCGGCATCTTCTTTTGTTAAAGTGGAAACCGATCCTGCACCCATCCGCACACCGCCCATACTGAATGCTCCGGGGTAAATCATAATTGTATTTGTTCCCAAACTTGAAATGGAAGCTGTAATATTTTCTTTCGAACCTTGCCCGATCGCAAGCATCGCGATCACCGATGCCACACCGATGATGATTCCAAGCATAGTGAGAAACGTTCGGAACAAATTTTTATTTAACGAACGGTATGCAACTTTAAAAAGATTGATAAGGTTCATGGTTGCACTAATTCTTCATTATATTCGGTTAAACTTTTCAATTCATCAGAAGGGTTTTTTCTGTCTTTCACAAGATTGTTTGCAATGATTTTTCCATCCTTAAATATCACATTGCTTAATGCGAATTGAGCAATGTCGGATTCGTGCGTTACCATCACAATTGTTCTTCCTTTTTCATTCAAAGCTTGAAAAATTTCCATGATCTCGAAACTGGTGCGAGTGTCTAGATTTCCGGTCGGTTCATCTGCCATGATCACCAGCGGTTCATTCACAAGGGCTCGCGCAATGGCAACCCGCTGTTGTTGTCCACCAGATAATTGATTTGGAAGCGAATGCATTCTGTCGGCAAGACCAACAGATTTCAAAGCATTATAAGCCCGTTCTTTTCTTTCTTTGCTTCCAACTGAATTATTATATAAAAGCGGCAACTCCACATTTTCAATGGCTGATGTTCGGGCAAGAATATTGAACGACTGAAAAATGAATCCGATTTTTTTGCTTCGCAGATCTGCCAACTGGTTTTTAGAAAATGTCTTTACATCAACACCATCTAAAAAATAATCCCCTTTTGATACGTGATCCAAACAACCGATGATATTCATAAAAGTTGATTTCCCCGATCCACTCGCACCCATTATGGCAACATATTCACCGGTTTTTATTTCGAGCGAAACACCTCTCAGCGCGTGCACTTCCACATCACCCATTTTATAAATTTTTTCAAGATTGCGAACCGAAATAAGTACGTCTGACATTTTTATTTTATTATTTTCTTCCGGGCATTTTCGGCATGAACGGATTGGTTGCGGCTTGCGGTTGAACTCCGGGAATGCCTCCGACTCCCATTACCACTTCATCATTTTCATTCACCTCACCTGATATTTCGGTTGAATTTCCATCTGAAATTCCGACCTTCACTTTTTTAGGAAAAATATCGTTCCCGTTTTTCACCCAGATGTAAACCATTTTATTCAACTCCGATGCACTGGTGCTGTTTCCGGTGTTTTTCTGCATGATCTTTTCCCAAATAATTTTCACCGAATCAGGAAGCGATTTCGTTGCTTTGATATATTCCTCCGAAGGGATGAAATGCAACACATTCACCGGAACTTTTAATACGTCTTTATGCTCCTTAACTTTCACACTGATGTTCGTGGTCATTCCCGGCATCAGCTTCAGATCAGGATTTGGAACATTGATGACCACGCTATAATTCACTACGTTTTGAACGGTGGTTGGTTGCAATCTTATCTGGAAAATTTTCCCTTCAAAAACAGTATCGGGATACGCATCCACGGTAAACGATGCGGTTTGTCCTTCTTTGACCTGGCCGATGTCTGCTTCACCTACATTAGCCTGAACCTGCATTTTTTCTAATTTATTGGCAATGGTAAAAAGTGTTGGCGTATTAAAACTGGCCACTACGGTTTGTCCAAGTTCTACATTTCTTGAAATCACAACACCGCTCACAGGAGCACGAATAACAGCATATTGCAGGTTTATCAAAGCCCGGTTCAAAGTTGCTTTTGCTGATGCTACAGCCGTTTTTGCACTTTCATAAGTGGTCAAAAACTGTTCGAAATCACTTTGCGCAACCACTTTTTCTTCCACCAGTTTTTTATTCCTGTCGTAATCACGTTTTGCCTGGGCCAGCATCACTTGTGCTTTTTCAAGTGAGGCTGCCGCATCAATTCTTGTAGCCGCTAAAAAAGTGGTATCAATCAAAGCGATGATCTGACCTTGCTTCACTTTGGTGTTCCAATCGGCATAAAGCTTCATCACAATTCCGGTAACTTGCGTTCCCACGCTCACGGTCGTATCAGGATTGGCCGAACCGGTGGCGGTAACCACAATGCTGATGTCACCGCGTTTAACTTTTGCAATTCTCCATTCAAAATTTTTGTCGCTCTTTTTGAATATAAAAAAATAGATCCCTATTGCCACAACGATGACAATAATTATAACGATAATGATATTTTTTTTTGCCATACTAATTTATTGCGCCAATGATTTGCCTGTGTAAAAGTCAACCACTTTTGATTTAAAAATGAAATTATATTTTGCCTGCAACAAAGCCAGTTCCGCTTTCAGGAAATTATTTTTCTCCACCAAAAAATCCGTTGCATTCGCCATGCCTAATCCGAACTTCTTTTCGAGATCATTGTACGAACGGGTTTCCGCTTTCAGCCCGTCCTCCGCGGCAGCATAATTTTTTATAGCTGCATTCAGATCCGTATTTGCCTGCTCAATATTTTTCCGCAGCTGAACCTTTGCTGCCTGCTCGTTTAATTTTGCATTCTGTATGGCGATCTTTGCTTTATCAATTCCATATTTTCCCTGGAGATTATTAAATATTGGGACTGTTAAACTCAAACCTATTGCCTGTGCAAAGTTATCGGAGAACTGATTCATCAAGGGATAATCGGATCTTTGAGGAGAGGAAACCGGAACCAACCCGATCACCCGTTCGGCAGGATTGCTTTGTAAATAACCGATGGTTGGAGATAAAGTGGTCACATAATCGATCTTGCTCCTGTTGCTCGAATAACCTGTTTTCAAAGTTCCACCCAAAGTTAGTTTAGGCATCAGGTTGCTCTGAGCAAGTTTCAATCCCAAACCTGCGGCATTGCTTTGATAGGCTGCACTTTTCACTTCCGGCATAATTCCTTCAGCTGTATTATAGATTTCCTGGGAAGGCAAAAGTTTGACAGATGGTAATTGTTCCGTATTCAATTTAACAACATCAAAGTTGGCAACTACAGGCATTTCCATCAGTTGCATAAGAGTCACTTTTGCCAACTGAAGTTGATTTTCGGCATTCACCATTCCCGCTTTGTCGGCTGCGAGTTGCGATTGAACCAATAAAAGATTTCCAAGTGCCACCTTTCCGGCATCCACATATTTTTGTGTTTTCTCCACTTGCTTAGAAGTGGCATCCATCTGTGCTTTCGCTATGTCAACAGCTTCGTAAGTGTATAAAACCTGGAGGTAAGCCGCTGTCACATTCAGGGAAATATCATTTTTCATTTTTTCAACCGAATATTTTCCTGCTTCATACAAAAGAAGATTCTGGCGAATGCTGTTAGAGAGAAGAAATCCATTGAACAATGTCACCGAACTGCTTGCCGATAGATTATTTGTTGAAAAATTCTGCTGCGTGTACTGGTAAGTGAATGGATCTATGTTGTAACCGAAATTAAAATTATGGGCATCACTTAAGAAAAGATTTGGATAGCGATTCGCCTTTGATTGGTCGACATTGATCTTATCCAATCGGTTGTTCAGTTTAGTTTGATTGAGCTGAATATTTTTTTCGAGCGCCTCGCTGATGCAATCAGTTAATGCCCACTTTTTGGGCTGGGCAATTACCACATTAAAATGAAATAGGACAATACCTGAAATTAATATCCTTAGGATCTTCATCACCATTCACTTTTTTGAAACGCAAATTGACATCGTTTACCTTTTTTATACAATGATTAGAATCATCCAAAAACTTGTTAAATATCTAAAGAATTGCCACACCTGATTAAAACGGAGGCAAATTAGACTGGATTTTCTTTTCGCGGCATTAATTCATGCGGCATTCCGGAAATAGGCGGTGAATGATAGAATTTGAAGCATGAAAAAGGAATCGCTCGTTATAAACCCTTTCACCGGCAGCATACTTGAAACAAATTTGTAAGCTAAAATAAATTCAACAAAGGCTGGTACTCAGAAGACCGCAGAGAAATAACTACTTTTTCGCGAAGATATCTTCTGCGCATTTAATTATTTTCGCATTCGCATTCCTGTCACCCACACCAATTCTCAGGCATTTCTCGAATCCAAAAATATGCAGATCACAAACCAGGATGTTTTTTGCAAGCAAAGCCACAAAGAAATTTTCCTTCAAACCGTTGGTGTCAAAATAAGCAAATAAAAAATTAGCCTGGGAAGGAACCACATGCACCCCCGCCTTGTTTAGTTTGTTGTATAAAAATTTCCTTTCCACTTCATTTTGCTTTTTTGAATGGGTAATAAAATCTTTGTCATTCATAGCTGCAATGGCAGCTGTTGTTGCCAGGTAATTCAATGGATAAGGGATACGGCTCTCCTTCAGTTTCAAAATGGTCTTTTCATTTCCGGCAGCATACCCGATCCGCAATCCTGCCAGTCCGAACATTTTAGAGAACGAGCGGAGAATGATCAGGTTCGGATATTTTTCAAAAAGTTTTCTCGAGTCCGGGAAATTTTTATCGATCACGTACTCGTAATACGCTTCATCGATCACCACGTAAATTTCCTTCGAAACTTTTTTGAGTAATTTTTCAAGAGCCGAATGGGTAATGATAGTGCCGGTCGGATTACAGGGATTATCAATGAAGATCAGTTTTGTTTTTTCGTTTACAAATGGCAGGAGATTCCCGATATCGTTTACAAAACTTTTTTGGGGAACCAGCCGGCAAACCTTTCCCTGTGATCGGGTGATAATCCGGTACATCGCAAAACTTCTTTCAAAGGTGAGCACCTCCTGTCTTTTATCTACAAGCGAATAAATCAGTCCTTCAATGATACGAACTGAACCCGCTCCAGCCACAATATTGGATGGTTGCAACTTTAATCGTTTCGCGATCTCTGATTCGAGTTCGGAAGGATGAAAATCGGGATAGTAATTCACTTCCGGAATTTTTTTTCGGATGGCAATTAATACATCGGGCGAACAGCCGTAAAAATTTTCGTTCGCGTTTAACCGGGTAACCTTCATTTGATGCTTCATATATTTAAAAAATACTTTTACTGATGTTGAATAAAACTTGTTTGCGGTACCAGGCACTGGCCCGAATATCGCTTATCGGGGAGGCAACTGACAACACTTTTTCCGCAAATTGCTCTTTCTCTTTTGATGAAATGTTTCTCATGCTTATTCCTGTTAAAAAGTCACAGGCTGTTCGTGTGAAACGGATTGTGGGTGCCGAAGCACCAATCGCAACTCCGGCTTTTGTGATGGTTGTTTTTTCATCGGTTTGTAAATGGTACGCCAATGAAACAACAGAACATTCCATGGACCTTCTTGCCCCAACCTTTATAAATCCCGAAATAAATTTCTTTGAATTTTTCCTGTTTGAAAGAATAGAGATGCGGTACAGTACTTCATTTTTTTTGAGTGCTGTTTTTCTCACCCCCATAAAAAATTCATGGATAGGGATTGTTCTGAACTTTCCTGAAGTATTTAACAATTCACACTCTGCTTCCAATGCCACCAAAGCACAGGCGATATCGCCCGAAGGAGAAGCGGTACACAGGTTTCCTCCAACGGTTGCAACTTGTCTTATCTGCGTGGAGGCAAGGCTTAACGCTGCCTGGTGTAAAACCGGGAACTGTTTTTTTATCTCTTCATTTTTCACAATTTGATGAGCCGTCACTCCTGCACCGAGAAAAAATTTCGCAGTGGTCTTTTTTATCCCCGTAAAATGTGCATCCTTAATTTGTGAAAGATTGATTACGGTCAAATTTTCTTCTGGTTTCTTTTTGAGTTCCATCAACAGGTCAGTGCATCCTGCTCCAAACCGGAAATTTTCCTTTTGAAACTTTTTGATCGTTCCTAAGAGTTCTTTTGTTGTTAAAGGATTTATAATATCAAAATTCATATTCTAATTCTTTGTCATTTACCTGGTGTCATCCGGTTGCCTTTCGCTTCGCGTCATTCAATTGTTTTTTTGCTTTGAAGACCCTGAGTGAAAATAGAGCGACTATCGTGTGACTTGTCATTTATTGCTTTCAAAACTTTCTCCGGGGTGATCGGTAATTCCAGGAACTCTACCCCCAATGCATCACACACCGCATTGGCAATAGCTGCCGCGGTTGGTATTAAAGGCGCTTCACCCACACCTTTCGCTCCGTAAGGACCTTCCTTGTCATGGGTTTCGACGGGAAAAAAATGAATGTTAGGAACATCAGCAGCCGTTAGGATTTTGTAATTGTGAAAATTAGGATTCAGAATTCTTCCTTCATGCATGAGCAATTCTTCGGTCAAAGCATAGCCTACTCCCTGTAAAATCCCTCCTTCGATCTGGCCACCGAGCAAAAGCGGGTTCAAAATTTTTCCCACATCCTGCGCAACGTACACGTCAAGAACTTTTACGTTGCCGGTATAGGTATCCACTTCCACTTCGATAGCCTGTGCTGCGAAAGCATAAGTACCCGATACGTTTCCTTTAAAATCCTTATCCTGGAATTTACTCGAAGGCTCGTAAAAGAAGGATGCGCTCGCCAGTTCATTCGGTGGTGAGAAATGCATTTCACGAACTACCTTATCCAATGCGATACTCTCATTTGTTTTCGCAGAAATGATCTTATTTTCGGAATATTCAAATCCGGAATGACCGGCATTCAAAAGTTCAGCCGCCTTTTTATTTAATTTTTCTTTAAGAATTTTTATGGCTCCAAGCAAAGAATTTCCTGCAACAAAACTGGTACGTGATGCATGAACACCCACATCCCACGGTTTAACATCGGTATCCGTGTTGATCACTTTTATTTTATTCAACTCAATTCCCAGTTCTTCCGAAGCGATCATTGCCAAAACGGTTTCTGATCCCTGCCCGATCTCATTTGAACCGGTAATGATGGTACAATATCCGTACGGATCAATTTTCAAAGTGGTTCCGCAACCATCCGAACGATAGATCTTTGCACCGCCACCAACATGCAACATGCTTGCGTAACCTTTGCCACGTTTGAAACGCGAATCCTGATTTTTGATTTTTGATTTTTGATTTTTAGATTTCTCAATCACCGTTTCCAGGCATTCTTTGTGTCCGCAAGTATCATAATGCAATCCTTGCCCGGTTACTTCTCCCTGTTCGTTTGCATTGAGCAAACGGATCTTCGCTTTGTCCATTCCAAGTTCATCCGCGAGAATATCTATCACTCTTTCCAAAGCGAACGTGGCCTGAGGATTTCCGTAACCTCTGAAAGAACCTGCAAAAATATTATTGGTATAAACTGCTTTCGCATCAAACTTACAGGCCCTAACTTTGTAAAGAGAAGAAAAGGCTTGCATGATCACGAAAGGTGTGGTGGCTCCCCACGAAGTGTAAGCGCCATTGTCTTTTACGATATTTATTTCACGGAATGTGAAGTTTCCGTTCTTGTCGACACCGGCTGTCAAGTCAATGATCATGGGCTGGCGAATGGGCGATGCAATAAATTCTTCTTCACGTGAATAAAGAATTTGAACCGGTCTTCCTGTTTTGATCGAAAGTAAAGCACAAATTGGTTCAAACGGATGCATGTCGAGTTTGCTTCCAAATCCGCCACCGATCACCGGTTGTATCACGCGTATGTCGGATGGATTCATTTTAAGGGCATGAGCCATATCACGCTGATAAAGGAATGGTACTTGCGTGGAACTGTAAAGCAATAATCTTTTATCGATCGGGTTAAAGCTTGCCGTGATGTTGCTCGTAGCCATGCAGGCATGCGTCATGCGGGGTAGCAAGAACCTGCGGGATACCATGTGTTTGCTTTTCTTTTTCTCTTCTTCAAGATTGCCGTGTTCGTAATGAAATTTTTCTGCAATATTTTTATTCTCGAATTTTCCCGTGATGAATTGATTGATCTGCGGAGCACTTTCTTTTAGCGCTTCAAAAGCATTATAAATTCCTTTGCGCACCTTGTATTTTACTTTGATAAGTTTAACAGCTTGTTGTGCGATTTCTTTTGTTTCAGCTGCCACTGCGGCAATTTCATCCCGTGTACAATTCACTTCGCCCTTTTTTAAGATCGGGTGATCGCGTTTGTAACCGATATTATTCACATCCACATCATCGGCTGTGATCACGCAGACAACTCCCGGTAATTTTTTTGCTTCCGAAACATCAATAGATTCAATAATGGCCGTAGGGTATTCAGTGCGCAATATTTTTCCAAACAACATACCGGGTAATGAAATATCATGACCATAAATTGCTTTTCCTGTTACACGAATTCCCGCATCGTGTTTGGGAACTGGTTTGCCTATTACTTTATACTCTTTTTCCATTACAATACCTCTTTTGCGAATAATGCTTCCGCAGCTTCAACAATTTTTACATATCCTGTGCACCGGCATAAGTTTCCTTCAAGATATTTTTTTATCTCTTCCCTTGATGGCAATTCATTTCTTATTTCGCCAGGTACGTGTTGTGAATTTTCATATTCATTCACCATTGCTTTTATTGACATCGCCATGCCGGAAGTGCAGAATCCGCATTGCACCGCACCGCGCTGAACCAGCGATTCCTGAACCGGGTGCAACGAACCATCACGATTTGTTAATCCTTCGATGGTGGTAATCATTTTTCCATTTACATTAACAGCGAGATAAAGGCATGAATTGACAGGGGCATCGTTAACCAAAACCGTGCAAGCCCCGCATTCACCTTCATTGCAGCCGGGTTTTGTTCCGGTCAATCCGATTTCGTCTCTTATCAGATCCAATAAAATAAGCGATGGCTTTATCGACATTATTTTCTTTTCACCATTCATTAAAAATGAAATATCAATCCTATTTCCTACTTTCTTCTTCATGTACTCTTTTTTAATTTTACGAGTTGATAGCTTTATTAAATACGGAAACAATTTTTTCTTCCCATCCTGATTTTGCATTTTCTTTCAAAACTGTCGAGATGAATTCTGCTTTTACAGGAAAACCTTTCATTCTGGTGGCTCTTCCAAGCACATAAATATTTCTCAAAATGGAATCGCTCACATCAATATTTCCGGAAACAAAATCAACTTCACTAATATTCGCGTTCAAGAAATCTAAATATGTATTTACATCAGGATATGATGAGTTTTGTGTATTCACCGAATGCGGAATAATTTTCATATCATCAATTACCGCTTTGCTATTCTTATTCAAATAATTCAGACAACGAAATGCTTCCAAAATTTCGAGTCCCAATAAAAAATCAGCACCGCCATCTTCCACAAAACCGAAAGTGTTTTCACCAAAAGTAATTCCTGAATTTACCGAACCACCGCGTTGCGAAAGACCGTGTATCTCGCTCGTGGCAACCGGAATACCAGCTAACACAGCGGCATCAGCAAGAATGGTTGTGATGTAAACAACTCCCTGACCTCCGACACCTGCAATTATTATTTTCGATTTATTCATTCGTCAATTTTTTAATTGAACTAATTCTTCTTCAACATATATGGCACGGTTCGGACAAACATCTAAACACAATCCGCAACTCGTACAACGTTTTTCATCAATTACAACTTTGCCATCAATTTTTAACATCGCTGGACAACCGAAATTATCTATACAATGATTACACTTTGCGCAAGTTTGAAACAGATCATAACCTTTTATCTCCTCCAACAATTCTTCATTCGTATATTCAAGCCCCTCTCCAAATCTCCCCGACGAAGGGGAGAGAGTTTCCTTCCCACTGGCTCTCTCTCCTTTGAAGAGAGCGGGGAGAGAGGCTAATCTATTCAATGCAACTTCCCCTTCATACTCAAATTCATAATCCTCCAGCAAACTTCTAACCTGCACCGCAGCCCTTTTACCGCTTCCAACAGCACCGATCAACGAATTGTGATTTCCCTTCAAAATATCTCCTGCTGCAAACACATTTTTGTAACCAACTTTTTCTATTCTGTAATTTTCGTCCGATGAAATTTTTTCATTCATTAAATTGCTTTCACCTTTTTGTCCGATAGCTGTGATGATCAAATCCGGATTTATGTTTTCGATAAATTCTTTTTTATCGAATGAGTTTAATGTGATAGAAATTCTGCCGTTTTCTCCGTTTGCTGAAGAAACAAAACTGTTATCGGCAATGCGAATATTTTCTTTTATTGTACCTGATATTTCCCCCGCAAATGCAGGCATATCATCCAATTTCTCTATGCACGAAACGATCACATTATTTGCCGGATGTAATTTCTTTGCAGCACGTGCGGCATCCATTGCGCTATTCCCGCCACCTATAACAAGAATGGTCACCCCACCTGTGCCCTCCCCAAACGGAAGGATTTTTTGATTGAACATTTTCAAAAATGAAATTGCGTCAAATCGTTTTTCTTTTGAAATATTCTTTTCAATAATTTCCAAACTTTGTGAATTCCACATTCCAACTGCAAGAACAGTCGCATCAAAATCTTTTGAAAGTTGTTCAACATTTATTTCTTTACCACGCGAATGATTGAATTTGAATTTCACACCCATTTTTTCCAGCACTTCAATTTCCTGTTCCATTCCGGTTTTATCTACTCTGAAATTTGGAATAATATACCTGACCATTCCACCCGCATTTTCTTCACGTTCAAACATTGTTACATCATATCCATTTTGCACCAGATCGTATGCAGCACTTAATCCTGCCGGTCCCGCACCAATAACTGCAACAGATTTATTTTTCTTTGCGGCATTTTTCGCTCTCGAAATTTGTTTCGAAAAATCCTTAAAATTATTTTCAATATTGCTTACAAAATGTTTGAGTTGACGAATAGGAATTCGCCCCTCTCCAACTCTCCCCGAAGAGGAGAGAGCGGTCTCGCAGGGTTTGTGACATATATCTCCGCACACTTTTGCGAACAAAATTTTATCCCGAACAATTTCCAATGCTTCTTTATGATTTCCTGCAAGTATCGAATTAAAAAATCCGTGATTACAAATATTTGCCGGGCACAACTGCTCATTACCTGGAATATGCTCAGCACCCATTATCATTGCTTTTGCACGAACAAGTGAATTTTTTTGCGTTGATTCTTTCGAACACCATTCACTTCCATCGCAATGATTTGCACACGAATTACATTTTGTTGGATCAACTTTAAAAGTACGTTTTATTAAATGACCCTCTTTAAATTCAGGCAGAAAAACACAAGGCGAACTAGCAATCAAAACAGAAATTCCTATATGCTCGAGTGATGATTTTATTTTTGAATAAGTTGATTTCAGATCAAACGGATCAATGGTATTTACATGTTCGATTCCCATTCCACGAACCAGTTGATGAATATTTATCTGTCGATACTTATTGTGATGAACCGCACCGGGATTGTCCTGATGACCTGTCATTCCAACGGTTCTGTTATCAAAAATTATTAACGTGAAATTTGATTTTGTATAAACAGCATTCAATAAAGATTGCACACCTGAATGAAAAAATGTACCATCACCAAGCAGTGCAACAACTTTATTATTCCTGTTTTTATCAATCGCTTCCGACAATCCTTGCGCCATCGAAATGCTCATTCCCATGTGATGAATGGTATCAATCATTTGCATCGGAGCAAGAGCTCCTAATCCCAAACAACCAATATCACCGCACATTACCACCGAAGCGTCATCACGCGGTATTGCCAGCTTCAATGCATAAAATGTGGAGCGATGCGGACAACCTGCACAAAGCAATGGCGGACGGGGAGGAAGAGGTTGCGAAATATTCTCTGAGATTTTTATTGGCTGAGATTTTTGTATTTCTGCTTCAGAAAAAGTTGCGATTGCATTTTCAACCAGATCAAGTGTATATTCTCCGGTTGTTGAAAGACCAAAAAAATCTTTTCCAAATACTTCAGCTTGTGATTTCTGTTTTTGCGCGATCACTCTGATCT
>JBIOHI010000018.1:0-16872 GCA_044448845.1 Bacteroidia bacterium | reverse complement strand
CCCCCTCTTGGCTGTTTTTTTTGTCTTCGTTCCTCCTGTTGCGGGGGGGGGGGGGCGCGCCCTCCCCCCCGGCGGCGCCGCCCGCCCGGGCGGGGGGGGGGGGGGGGGGCGGGGGGGCCCCCCCCCCCCCCCCCCCCCCCCCCCGACTCCTCTTTTATCAAATTAAATTGTCATTCCTCTCCCGCTACAGCGGGAGAGGAATCTAAAAGAAGCTGGCAACTAACTTTAAATTTTAAACTTTAGACTATTTTAACAACCCTGGCCTTTTACGTTTAGTACGCTCCACGCTTTGCTCATGCCGCCATTCGGTTATCTTTGCTTCATGCCCCGACAATAATATTTCAGGAACTTTCCACCCATTATAATCAGCCGGACGTGTGTAAACCGGTGGACTGATCAATCCATCCTGGAACGAATCACTTAATGCCGAAGTTTCATCGTTGAGCACTCCGGGAATCAGTCTTACCAATGCATCCACCACCAAGGCAGCAGCCAGTTCGCCACCAGTGAGCACAAAATCCCCGATGGAAATTTCTTTGGTGATCAAATGCTCGCGCACCCGCTCATCCACTCCCTTGTAATGCCCACACAGGAACATCAGGTTCTTTTTGGCAGATAAATGATTGGCCATTTTCTGATCGAACAATTCCCCATCCGGGCTTAAATAAATGACCTCCTCATATTCTTTCTTTGACTTCAGCTTTTGTATGCAAATATCGATGGGCTCTATCTGCATCACCATCCCGGCCCCACCGCCAAATGCATAATCATCCACTTTTTTATGTTTGTCTTTGGTATATTTCCGGATGTCGTGCAATTTGATCTTCACTAATTTTTTCTTTACCGCACGCAGGATGATGGAATCCCCGAAAGGGCTGTCGAACATGGCTGGGAAGAGGGTGAGGATGTCGATGTGCATAGCCGGTTAGAGTTTTTAGTTCAGAGTTAAAGTTCTAATAAGCCGTTGGGTAAATTTAGTTGGATTGTTTTTTTCTTAGCATCAATCTTTATAATAAATTCTTCGACTGCGGGGATGAGAATTTCCTTGCCATTAAAGGTTGTCTTTAGAAGTAACTGGCCTGGCATTTCTTCGATAGTTTCAACAGTTCCGATAACGCCAAGCACCTGATCCACCAAAGAGAAACCAAGAATATTCTTTTCCGGTTTCTTGCCTGATTTCTGATTATTTTTTAAAGGTATTAATAAATTGAGTCCGGAAAATCTTTGAGCGCCCTCAACCGAGTCCATATTTTCAAACCTCACCACCGGGCGCAATTCTGTCCCGGCAACCGATTCAACAAAAAACGGAACAGGTTTCTGATTCACTTCCATAAAGATCCACTTGTTTTTCCCGATCTTTTTTTCGGGAAGAAGCTGCAATTCTCCTTTAAAACCTATGGCTTTACCCACCACACCATTCACGATGAAATCATTTCTGTCTATCGACTTCATCGCAATGATGTTTTATTCAGCAGGGGTTTCAGGTGCCACTTCCGGAGCCGCTGTCTCAATCACATTAGCTTTTGCACTGGCTTCGGCTGCTGCGATACGTTCGGCTTCAGCGGCTTCCCTTACAGCTTTTTCGGCAGCAAGTTTAGCAGCTTCTTCCGAAGCAAGGCGTTGAGCAATTTTCTCAAGGCGTGCTGTATTCACCTTAGCTTCTTCAGCCAAAGCCGCTGCCTGTCTTTCACTCACCATCTTTTTAAAACTCTCGGCATGCTTGTCCACCTTGCCTGCCTTTGATTCAATCCACTTCGAGAATTTCTCTTCGGCTGCTTCAGCAGTCATCGCGCCTTTTTTAACGCCACCGTTGAGGTGATGTTTGTAAAGAACGCCTTTATAGGAAAGAATTGCCCGGCAGGTATCGGTAGGCTGAGCGCCTTTCTCGAGCCAGGTGAGTGCTTTTTCGGAATTCAGTTCGATTGTCGCGGGAACACTTTGCGGTTGATAGAAACCAAGGTTCTCGATAATCTTACCATCCCTCGGAGCACGTGAATCCGCCACCACAATGTGGTAATAAGGGCTTTTTTTGCGGCCCAAACGCTGTAGTCTGATTTTTACTGACATATTTTGTTTTTTTTTAATCCCTCCGGATCTCCATTCCGGTAAGTAACTCTTCACTTTACGTTTCGTGTTACAGGGACGGCAAAGATGCGGCAATTAATTTAATTTTCAAAACCGAATTTGATCCCCTGTTTTTCGGGCAAAAATTGTATTTTTCCTCCCGTGAACAGAGCGTTTATTTTGATCTTTGCTTTTTCTCTTTGGAGCGGGAATATTTTTTCGCAGCAAAATTTATTTTCATTCACTTCACCGGTTGAAAAAGAAATAAAATTCTTTGCTCCCGATTTCACCACCCGCATTCATTCTGATAAAGTAAAGACCAAGCCGGTGATGTATAATTCCCTTGGATACCAGATTCCTTTGGAAGATAAGGATATCGTCATAGGAGGAACCAGCATTGCTTACAAACGATGGGGATTTTGCCTTTCCTACAAATTGGGTGTGAAAAATTTTTTCATGCCCGATGGGCCCCGAGGTGAATTTACTTACGACAATGTGATTCTCAATAACAGTGATCCTACCAAGAAAAAATGGGAGATCACTTCAAATATCCAGCACGCTACGGTTGGAATGTTAGGTGGTGGACTTACCATTCCGATCACAAAAAAAATTCCGATCTATTTCGGCCCCGGAGTTACCTTTCGTAGAGAATTTTTCCAGTACCGCGATCCCTCGGATAGTACTTTTAAGTGGAACGACAACCCCGGGAAATCAGGCTTCCAGATGAATTACCTCGGAGGAATTTTTATACCCATCATTGGAAGATTGGTGCTGAATGTGGAATACAACTATAATCCTCAGAGCATCTACGTTGGATTAGTGATTCGTGACAGGTTTGTTTATGATGATATTGAACTCTGGTGAGACAAAAGGTTTGTTGTTTGTAGTTTGTTGTTTGTAGTTGGGTTCAACATTAATTACTAATGACTAATGTCTTTTGACTAATGACCAATGACTACTTCATAAACGGCAGTTTCGGCATAGCCCGCCCGGCTCCCTGGAATTTACTCATGGTTCGCATCATCTTCCGCATTTCTTCAAATTGCTTTAAAAGCTGATTCACATTTTGAATATCGGTGCCGCTTCCCATCGCAATTCTTTTTCTTCGTGAACCATTGATGATATCAGGCATTTTGCGTTCCGCAGGAGTCATCGAATGAATGATGGCTTCCGTTTCCTTGAATGCATCATCGCTGACGTCCATATCTTTTATCGCTTTGCCCACCCCGGGGATCATACCCACGAGGTCTTTCAGGTTTCCCATTTTTTTGATCTGCTGTATCTGCGTGAGAAAATCTTCAAATGTGAACTGGTCTTTTAATAATTTTTTCTGGATACGTGCCGATTCTTCTTCATCAAAAACTTCCTGGGCTTTTTCAACGAGAGAAACAATATCGCCCATACCGAGGATCCGCTGCGCCATCCGGTCGGGATGGAACACATCGAGCGCATCCATCTTTTCTCCGGTACCTACAAATTTGATCGGTTTATTAACGACAGATTTTATTGAAAGAGCCGCGCCCCCCCGGGTATCGCCATCGAGTTTTGAAAGAATGACCCCGCTAAAATCAAGCACATCGTTGAATGCCTTTGCCGTGTTCACCGCATCCTGTCCGGTCATTGAATCCACCACGAATAAAATTTCCTGCGGATTCAGCGCTTCTTTGATATTCCCGATCTCTCGCATCATTTCTTCGTCAATGCTCAACCTGCCGGCAGTATCCACGATAAGCACCGAAGCATTATTTTCCTTTGCGGCTTTCAGCGCATTCCTTGCGATCTGAACCGGGTTTTTATTTTCATTCTCAAAATAAACGGGAACTTCAATTTGCTCTCCAAGCACTTTCAACTGTTCGATGGCAGCCGGGCGGTAAATATCACAGGCAGCCAGCATCACCGTTTTACCTTTCTTTTTGATCATGGCGGCAAGCTTGGCAGCATGCGTGGTTTTGCCGGAACCCTGCAATCCTGCCATCAAAATAATGGTTGGATTTCCTTTGAGATTTAATTCCGCAGTTTTTCCTCCGAGCAATTCGGTGAGTTCATCGCTCACGATCTTCACCATCAGTTGTCCCGGAGAAACACTGGTGAGTACATTTTGGCCAAGCGCTTTTTCTTTGATCGTATCGGTGAACTGCTTGGCGATTTTATAGTTCACATCCGAGTCCACCAGCGCCTTGCGTATCTCTTTCACACTTTCGGCAATATTAATTTCCGTGATCCGCCCCTGCCCTTTCAGCGTTTTAAAGGCTCTTTCGAGTTTCTGATTTAAACTATCAAACATTTTCTTTGTTGTAAATTTGGAGTGCGAAAATAAATCAATTTGATGATATCCTGATGTGATAATTTGATGATGGAAAAATCTCCCCTACTATTTTACGATGGAATTTGCGGATTGTGTAACCGGAGCGTGCAGTTCGTGATCAGGCATGATAAGAAAAGGACATTTCGTTTTATACCGCTTCAATCGGATGAAGCAAAGAAATTTTTATCCCTGAAGTTACCTGCAAATTCAAAACTTTCGCAACGTTCAGATATTTCTTCCGACACTCTTATTTTATTGGATAACGAAAAAATATTTTACCGTTCAACAGCCGTTCTGAAAATTTTTAAACAACTCGGAGGAGTTTGGCAATTGTTTTATATTTTTATTTTCATCCCGGAATTTTTGCGGGATGCGGTTTATAATTTCATCGCGAGGAACCGTTACCGGTGGTTTGGGAAAGAAAACGAATGCAGGTTTTATTCATAGAGTATTCCGATGTTTTGAATTTCAAATTCAATCTTAAAATCCTTAACTAAAATTAATTATTTCGCTCCTACGGAGCTTTCTTTTTAAAGGTATAATTGTTTCTACCAATATGTCTTCCCTATGGGACTTTATTTCCAACAGCCAAATTACCAGGATTTCAATTTTTATCAATACCCATTATTGCCGGAATTAAAAAGCTCCATTAGGAGCGAAATATTAGTAAACTGAAAAAAATAAATCAAAGCTCCGTAGGAGCGACATTTTAAAAAATAACATGCCATTACTCAACTCAACCGGAAACTTATTTTATCGCGATTGCAACTTTTATGATCAAATTGTCATCTGTGTTTTATGAGAAGATTTCTCTTGCTGTTTTTATTTTCAACCTTTATCACGGCATTGCCTGCCCAGATCAAAAAAGGCGAAGAATATTCGGCAATTCATTCCGGTTTTGCAATTGGAAATAATATTCAGAATCTTTCCTTTTCATTCACACGAAATTTAAAAATTGGTAAACGAAAAAATTTTGAATGTTATTCAGGAATTGGATTTGATAATACTTTAAGCGCAGCTCCATTGTCATTTCAGTTACCAGACTCTTATATATACTCCGTTGATCCACCAATCTATTTTTACAGATTCACGGCAAGGGTGTTAATAGGCTTTAATTTGAGTATCACAAAAAAAATTAAAATAGGGGCAAGTATGGACGTATTAGATTATTCGCTCTTAAATAAAATAAGCAAAAATATTTTTGTCAACTACCATTATGTTTCTTATGATACCGTTTCACAATCGTTTTCGATACACCACTTTTATCAAACAAATGCTGCCTTGACTTCAAATAGCTGGATGGCAGGATTACCATTTATTGGCGGTTACCGATATGATTTTTATTTTCAATATCTGGTTAATGAAAATTGGTTGGTAAAATTCAATGTAAATACGATAGGAACCAGAATTGAATTAACATCCTACGATCCGGTGATGTTGAAAGAAATGACATTTCTTGGTCAAAACATTTCATTCCTCTATGGTTTAGGCGTTTCTTACAGGATAAATCCTAAGAAAATTTCACATTGATACCATATTGAAAATAATAGTTGATTTGAATTGCCAAATCAAAGGAATTAATGTCGCTCCTACGGAGCTTTAAGATTGTGGTGTGTTTGTTTCTACCAATATGTCGTCCTTACAGGACTTTAAATTTACCAATCAGTTAATATTTATGTGTCATAATTATCAAAACCTCTCTCCTGACCCTAACGAAAAGCTCCGATAGGAGCGGCATATTGGTAGTAAAACAGAAAAATAAATCAAAGCTCCGTAGGAGCGACATTTTAAAAAATAACATGCCATTACTCAACTCAACCGGAAACTTATTTTATCGCGATTGCAACTTTTATGATCAAATTCTCATCTGTGTTTTATGAGAATATCTCTTCTTATAATTTTATTCCAGTTTATTCTTACAAGCTTGTCTGCCGAGATCAATAAGGGAGAAGAATATTCGGCAATTCATTCCGGTTTTTCAATGGGGAAGAGTATTCAGAATCTCTCTTTTTCATTCACCCGGAATTTAAAAATCGGTAAACGAAAAAAATTTGAATGCTATTCGGGAGTCGGTTTCGAAAATGTTTTGAACTCCACCGAAATGAAATTTCAACCTCCAGCCTTCAGTACTGTAGAAAATAATTTTTATTTCCATTGCTTTATATTTCGTGTACTGATGGGTGCAAGATTTAACGTAACTGAAAAATTAAAATTAGGGGTTGGCCTCGACATACTGGATTTCTCATTCTTAAATAAATTAAGTAAAATAATTTTGTCACCTATTACAACGCAGTTTATGATTCATCTAACAATTACGTTCGTACAAACACATATGTCGAGAGTGCCTCTTTGACTTCAAGAACATGGAATAACATTTTTCCTTTTTTTGGTGGTAATAAATACGAATGCTGTATTCAATATCAGTTTAATCAAAACTGGGTACTGAGCGCCAACGGAATGTTTTACGGAACAATTATAGAAGTGAGATCAAGTAAGCCCTTTCTCCCTGGAGAAAACACATTTCTTGGTCAGAACATTTCTTTCCTTTATGGTTTAGGTGTTTCTTTTATTATTAATCCGAAGAAAATTTCACATTGATGCATTAATTCACAATTAATAGTTCGTAACTAAAAACTCACCAACTCACTTTCTCACCATTTCGCTAACTCACCATTTTTTTCTCACTGAAAATACTCCCTCATCTTCTCGAAGAAACCTTTGTCGTGTTTGCCGGGGTGCGGTTTGAAATTATCTGAGTGCTGTAATTTTTCGAGCATGGTCTTTTCTTCCGCACTTAGTTTTTGCGGTGTCCAGATGTTGATGTGAATGAGTTGGTCGCCTCGCTGGTGCGAGTTGAGATCAGGAAATCCTTTTCCGCGCAGGCGTAAAATTTTTCCTCCCTGTGTTCCCGGTTCGATTTTCAGTTTCACTTTTCCATCCACGGTCGGCACTTCCACCTGCGTCCCGATCGTAGCGTCAATAAAGGAAATATGCAGGTCGAAAACCACGTTGTGTCCATCGCGTTTCAAAACTGCATCTTCAATTTCTTCAATTAAAATAATGAGATCACCGGCAGGCCCACCATTCGGTCCGGCATTTCCTTTTCCACTCATCGAAAGCTGCATGCCATCGGCAACACCGGCAGGAATATTCACCGAAACAATTTCTTCTTTTGAAATAAGCCCATCGGCATTGGCTCCCGGTGGGCGCTTGTCAACAGTCTGACCGGAACCATGGCAATGCGGGCAGGTGGAAGCAGTTTGCATCTGACCGAGAAAAGTATTGGTAACACGTCTTATTTGCCCCGAACCACCACAGGTTGTACACTGCCTGAATGTTAATCCTTCGGCAGTGAACTGGCGATTGTATTTTAATTTTTTTTCTACACCGGTTGCTATTTCCTGGAAAGTGAGTTTTACTTTGATACGAACATTTCCACCACGAACTCCGGCTGATCTGCGGCTTCTTCCTCCACCAAAAAAAGATTCGAACGGGCTTCCGCCATCACCAAACACATCCCCGAACTGCGAGAAAATATCTTCCATGTTCATGTGATGTCCGCCATAACCACCGCCACCACCCGATGCTCCGCCCAAACCCTGGTGGCCGTAACGATCATAACGGGCTTTTTTATCCGCATCACTTAAAATTTCGTATGCTTCAGCTGCTTCTTTAAATTTTTCTTCCGCTTCTTTATTCCCCGGATTTTTATCCGGATGAAATTTGATCGCCTGTTTGCGGTAAGCTTTTTTTATCTCGTCAGCACTTGCCGTACGCGGAACTTCCAGTATCTCGTAAAAATCTCTTTTTGCCATTAGCCCCATCCTAACCCTCCCGCTAAAAAGCGGGAAAGGAATTTGTTCACGTTATAATAATTATTATTCATTTGTTCTAAGAATAAGCCTCCCCTTTGTGGAGGTTGGTGGGGTCTATTCTCCAACCACCACTTTTGCGAACCGCACCACTTTATCATTCAAAAAATATCCGTTCTCGACTACATCCACTACCTTACCTTTCAGTTCCTCCGAAGGAGCCGGGATTTTCGTGATCGCTTCATGAAACTCAGGATCAAAATCTTTTCCCATGCAATCCATGGGTTTCAATCCTTTCTGTGTCAGAATATTTTTCAGTTTGGTATTCACCAGTTCAGTACCTTCTTTCAAAGCATTGATATCGGTAAGGGTTTGCATCGATCGCATGGCACGTTCAATATCATCCAGCACCGGGAGCATGGCCACCAGCATTTCCTGGTTGGCATATTTAAAAAATTCAACGCGCTCGGCAGCCGTTCTCCGCTTGTAATTATCAAATTCGGCATACAGGCGGAGGTATTTATCTTCTACCGATTTAAATTCGGCAGCCCAGTCTTTCTCTGCCGCTTTTTCTGATACTTCTTTGATATCTTCTTCGATTCGTGACTTTATTTCACCGGTACTATCAATATTGTTTTCATTCGTTGCGGGATTAGAATCCCCGAGGATCACCTGTTGTTCGACAGTTTTCTCCTGTTGTTCCTGCTTTACCTGTTCGCTCATATTTTTTTGTTTTCGTTTAAACATTTCAAAATCCATTTCGTTTTCTCAAATCCACTGCCACAATGAGTTTTCAGTCAATTTGACTGTTGTTTCAATAATTTATCCAATGCCTCGTCCAGCGCGCTTTCCCACAGATCCTTTCCCGCAATTTTTCCATCGGTCCCGATCAGGAAACTGGTAGGGATTTTTTTCACCTGGTAAAGTTTTGCCATTTCGGAATCCCAGCCTTTGAGATCGCAAGCTTGTTTTTTCAGGTTCATATTATCTTTGACAATTGCAGTTTTCCAAAATTCCTTATTGGTATCGAGCGAAATGCTGAGAAAAAAAACCGGGATACCGGTTCGCTTAGCTACCAAACGGTATTTTTCCTGAATTTTCAACAGCAGGATATTTTGCCTGCGACAGGGCAAACACCAGCTTGCCCAAAAGTCGATGAACACCACCGAACCCCGGACATCGGATAATTTGAACTGTTCCCCGTTGGCTGTAATAACCGTGAAATCAGGTGCTACCGAACCCTTCTGAAGGTCATCCGACCTCTGGAAGGAAACGAAACATAAACAAACGGCAAGCGGAAAAATTATTTTTTTCACCGGGCGAAAATAATCAAGCAAATGGATTAATCCATTCTTGTTATATCGGCACCAATAGCTTTCAGGCGCAAATCGATGTGCTGGTAACCACGGTCAATTTGTTCAATGTTATTGATGGTGCTTGTTCCGTTGGCTGCAAGCGCAGCAATGAGCATGGCTATTCTGTCGTAAAGACCGTAATTTTCATAAAAGTTAAATTTAATTTACTTTTGAATAATGGAAGCTTTAAAAATCACACAAACCACCGATAGTAACAAACTTACTATTGATATACCGGATGAATTTATTTCAAAAAAACTTGAGATCATCATTTTCCCTTTTGATGAAGAATCGGAAGATTGGAAAGAACATAATTTAAACAGATTAAATAAAGCCTATTCAATTGATGAACCGGATTACAATCTTTCGATGGTAAAAGAACCAAACGATCAATATGGAAAGCGGTAACATCATTTTGGCTGCATTGCCTCAGAGTAATGGCAAAACAAAATTGAGACCTGCTCTTGTTTTAAAGAAAACACCGATGTTTGACGACTTACTCGTTTGTGGCATCAGTTCACAGATCAGCCAGCAGGTTCCTGGTTTTGACGACCTGATAAAAACAAATGATGACGACTTTGTATTAAGCGGTTTGGTTCAGCCCTCTTTGATCAGGCTTGGTTTTTTAGCAATTGTTCCCAATGTAATTGTGGCCGGAACAATTGGAAAAATATCTTCAAACAGGTTAAGATCGATCAAACAAAAACTATCCGATTTTATTTTATCCGATTAATCCATTCTCGTTATATCGGCACCGATCGCTTTCAACCGGGAATCGATGTGCTGGTAACCACGGTCAATTTGTTCAATGTTATTGATGGTGCTGGTTCCGTTGGCGGCAAGTGCAGCAATAAGCATGGCTACTCCCGCTCGAATATCCGGTGAACTCATTGTTATTCCCCTAAGTTTAGTTTCACGATTAGAACCAATTACCACAGCACGGTGCGGGTCGCACAAAATAATTTTCGCTCCCATGTCGATCAGGTTATCTACAAAGAACAAGCGGCTTTCAAACATCCACTGGTGAATGAGTACACTTCCTTTCGCCTGCGTTGCGGTTACCAGTGCGATGGAAATCAAGTCGGGTGTAAATGCAGGCCAGATCCCATCACGAATGGTAAGAATCGAACCATCGATCAAAGTTTGAATTTTATAGGAATCCTGTTGCGGAATAAAAATATCATCACCGCGAAATTCCATTTGTATTCCCATTTTTTTGAAGACGTTTGGAATAACACCCAACTCATTGATGGCGCAATTTTTAATGGTTATCTCAGAATTCGTGGTGGCGGCCAGTCCAATGAAACTGCCGATCTCGATCATATCAGGAAGCATGCGGTGTTCGCATCCCGAAAGTTTTTCAACTCCTTTGATGGTTAATAAGTTCGAGCCGATGCCTGAAATTTTTCCTCCCATCCGGTTGATCATTTTGCAAAGTTGTTGGAGATAGGGTTCGCACGCTGCATTGTAAATTTGAGTCGTTCCTTTGGAGAGTGACGCTGCCATCAAAATATTAGCAGTTCCGGTCACCGAGGCTTCGTCCAATACCATGTAAGCACCTGTCAATTTCTTTCCGTCGATCTTGTAAGTGCGTTCCTCGCGCATGTGCTCGAAGGTTGCACCGAGGTTCTCAAATCCGCGGAGATGCGTGTCAACCGGCCTTCTTCCGATCTTGTCCCCCCCGGGTTCGGGAATATATGCTTTGCCAAAACGGGCCAGCATGGGGCCAATGATCATGATGGAACCGCGAAGGCTTGCTCCTTTTTTACGAAAATCATCGCTCAGCAAATATTCAAGATTCACATCTTTTGCCTCGAACGAAAAAGTATCTTCCTTGATCCGCTGCACTTTCACTCCCAATTCTCCAAGCAGTTCTATCAGTTTCATCACATCGCGTATATCAGGGATATTCGAGATCGTAACTTTATCTTCAGTGAGTAAAACTGCCGATATTATTTGCAAAGATTCATTTTTCGCTCCCTGCGGAATTATTTCTCCTTTTAGTGGTTTGCCACCTTTTACTTTAAATGACGACATGGTTTTAACTTCTAATAAATAATGAAACGAAATTATGTTTTAACCATTCGCAAACACCTTATTTCAACTTCCTTTTGTTCACGGTACTTTGTTGATAGTCCTAATATATAAAATTGGAGTTGATTTAATACATACTTTTTGATGATTGTCATCAGAATAATTCGGCTGAAATCAAAATAATTTTGCCGCTTAAAATTCACTGTTATGAAAATATCTTACAATTACATTCGATGCGGCTTCACAGTGATCCTCGCAATTTTATCATCCATTAACATCAGCGCTCAGATCCCGAACTGGAATATGGAAAGCTGGACAACGGTAACTAAAGATGTGCCCTCACAATGGCTAACCTATGGTACTACCACAAAAATCTCCCCGGGGCAGAATGGCTCCTATGCGGTAAAGCTCCAGGGAGATCAAATGGGCGGACCCGGTGCCATTCTTTTCGGATACCCAAATAAGAGCAATAACGGATTTGACGGAGGCACTCCATTTACAGCCCGTCCTGATTCATTGATTGCCTATTTTAAATACAGTATAACTGCCGGAGATTCGGCATGGGTATTGGTCCAAATGAAAAAAAACGGTGTCATAATAAGCAGCGATCTTTATGAATACACAGGCGTTTACACCGGTGATTATAAACGAATGGCTTTTAAAATGCATTATTTAAGTGGCGCAACACCGGATTCGATGTTTATAGGTTTTACGTCAACCATACCAAATGGAAACTCGTCAAACGCGGTGAGTTGGGTGATAATTGACAACATCAGTTTTACAGGCACCACTCAAAACATTCCTAACCCGGATTTCGAGAATTGGACAACTCAAACCAATTATACACCGAACGGATGGACATTTGATATCAGGCCAACCGGAAATGTGGTGGACCGGACAACAGATAAATATGACGGGAATTATGCCATGAAATTACAATCCATATTTTTAACCGGGGATACCTTGCAGGGTTACATACAAACAGGTGTGAACAACAACAACAACGGTTACTGGGGGCCAACATTTCCGGTAAATTCAACTCCCAATTCGCTGAAAGGATTTTATAAATTCTTCCCGCAAAACGGAGATACTCTTTCAATAGAAATCGGATTGTTCAAAAACGGTGTAAGTGTAGGTTTTGGAAATTACCTTTCTTCAAATTCACTAAGTACCTATACCCCGATCTCAATTCCTATTTTTTACAATAATACTCCTCCAACAAGTCCCGATAGCGCGATCATCCATATTGCTACGTTTGCCATGACCGGCAACAATAACAGGCCTCGGGGCCAATCGGTAGCTTTCATCGACAACCTTAGTTTCGACCAGTTCATTTATGCAGGAATACCGGCTGCTGTTATCCAAAAAAACGAGATTCTTGTTTTTCCCAACCCCGCAGAATCCAATTTGAATGTCAGGTTTCAGTTGATGCATAAAGAAAAAGTGACCATACGATTGACTGACCTGAACGGTCGTGAAGTGATGAACCAGACTGTGCCCAATCCATCCGAAGGAAACAACGAAATCAGTTTGGATGTGAATAGCGTATCAGGCGGATTGTATTTCCTCATCCTCGAAACCGGAAATTCAGTAATGCATTCAAAGATCACGATCATCAAATAACTATTACTAATACTTTTTTCATCAGAGCCCTGCAGGAAAGTGCGGGGCTTTTTGTTTTTAAAAATTACCGGAGTATTTTTACAAAAAAAAACAACTCATGATACGCGCCCCTTTCAATTTAAAAAAATGGATTGACGAGAACCGTCATCTTTTAAAGCCACCGGTTGCCAACAAAAACCTGTACCCGGAAGGATCTGATTACATCGTGATGATCGTTGGCGGACCTAACGCCCGCAAGGATTATCACTTCAACGAAACCGAAGAATTATTTTACCAGCTCGAAGGAGAGATCACGGTAAAGATCCAGGAAGACGGACAAGCAAGAGCAATTCAACTTGCGGCCGGAGATATGTTTCTTTGTCCGCCAAATACTCCGCATTCACCCGTGCGGTCAGCAGGTTCCATTGGTTTGGTGATTGAAAGAGTAAGAGCCGGAAAAGGCTTTACGGATGGTTTGATATGGTTTTGTGAGAACTGTAACAACAAATTGCACGAAGTGCATTTTGAACTGCTCGACATTGAAAAAGATTTCCTTCCGCATTATAAAAATTTTTACGGCTCAGTTGAATTGCGAACCTGCAAGAAATGCGGTCAAGTGATGGAAACGGATCCGAAGTTTGTGTAAAACAGTTAATAGTTGATAGATCATAGTTCATGGTATTTTCTATGATCTATTCGATTCATTGTCTGTGAACCCTGATCTCAAATTATGAACAAAATCGACATCCACGCACACATTCTTCCCGAACATCTTCCAAACCTGAAAGAAAAATACGGTTACGGTGATGATTTTATTTTTCTGGATCATTATGAAAAAGGGAAAGCGAACATGATGAAAGGTGACGGAAAATTTTTCCGTGCCATTGATGAGTTGTGCTGGGATCCTGAAAAAATAATGGAACACATGGATAAACACGGTGTTCAGATGATGGCGCTCTCAACCGTTCCTGTGTTGTTTTATTATTGGGCGAAACCTGAACACACGTATGAATGGAGCATTTTTATAAACAACCATCTTGCCGACATTCAGAAAAAATATCCGACACGTTTTGTTGGATTGGGAACCTTGCCGATGCAGGATGTTTCACTTGCAATTAAGGAATTGACCCGTTGCAAAAATAAATTGCATTTACCGGGTGTGGAGATCGGTTCGAATATCAATGACAAAAATCTCGATGATGAAAGTTTATTCCCGTTTTATGAAGCTGCGGAAAAATCAGGCATGTGCATTTTCGTTCACCCGTGGGATATGATGGGGCAGGACAAAATGAAAAAATACTGGCTGCCCTGGTTGGTTGGAATGCCGGCTGAAACTTCCCGTGCCATTTGTTCGATGATATTCGGTGGTATTTTCGACAAGTTCCCGAAACTTCGTGTTTTGTTTGCTCACGGTGGCGGATGTTTCCCGCATACGATCGGACGCGTGTCGCACGGTTACCACGCCCGACCGGATCTGTGCAATGTAAACGATGTTTCCGATCCATACGATTATGTGAAGAAATTTTATATTGATTCCTTGGTGCATGATGAAGAAGCATTTCGTTATAATTTAAAATTATTTGGCGCAGAAAGAATTGCGCTTGGCTCTGATTTCCCTTTTCCACTTGGCGATCTCGAACACGGAAAATTTATTGAGCAGATGAAAGATCTAAGTGACACAACAAAACAACAATTGTTTTATAAAACTGCTAAGGAATGGTTGGGAATTTCTTGATTTGATAATTTGATGATTAATTAATTTGATAATTGTGGATGTTGATTTGTTGATTGATGTTGTTGATCCAATCTGATAATTACGCATACCTTTGTTTTTAAATAGATCATCACACTATTAAATTATGCGTAAGTTAAATTTACTCCTGTTTTTTTTATCGGTATTATCAATTGATTGTTTAGCACAGGATCTCCGGTGGGAAAAGAAATTTACAGGAAGTGTTGGTGGCTCTCAATATGCAAGCTCCGTAGTTATGGATGATTCAGGAAATGTTTACGTTGCTGGAGAATTTGTAAAAACTCTCACACTTGAAACATCACAAGGTCCAAGAACACTTTCTAAACCTGATCAGATACCCGCTATTTTTATTTTAAAGATGGATCCCGACGGAAATTTAATCTGGATCAAGCAGATCAACGCAACCTATGTGATCGGTGTGTCCTCCATGGGTATCGACCACTCCGGGAATATTTACATCACAGGATCTTTTGAGGGAACATCCGACTTTGATCCGGGCGAGGCGACCTATTTCCTGACCTTTGCCGGCACAGGCTTTGGGGACATTTTTGTTTTGAAATTGAACTCTTCAGGCAACTTCATCTGGGCCAAAAAAGTCGGGGGAAATTATAATGATTTTTCAAGTTCCATGACGCTCGACCATAAAGGACATATTTACATTACAGGTGGTTTCCAGGACAAAGTTGATTTTGACCCTGATGTTGCAAAGTGAGCTAACCTCGGCCGGGTTCAATGATATTTTTATTCTCAAACTGGATACTGCCGGTCACTTTGTTTGGGCTAAAGCCTTAGGTGGAAAGGAAAATGATTTCTGTAATTCCATTGCCACGGATGCATTCGGAGCTATTTATTTGACAGGATTTTGCGACAAGAAACCGGATTTCGATGGCACTTTTATTTCCAAATTAGACTCTTTGGGTAATTTTACCTGGACAAAAAAAACTGAAGTACAGTTCAGCGCTTTCAAAAGTGCGATCAAATTAAACAGGTCAAACGATATTTTAATTGCGGGTACCTGCTGTTGCGGTTGTGATGGCGGATATGTTGCAAAAATGGATGCTAAAGGAACTATCATTTGGTCGAAGCGATTGGAATTGGGAATAAATCATTTAGCCATTGATGCGAATGACGGCATTTATTTAACCGGTGAATACAGCGGAAAAAAAAGCTTTAAAACAGGAAACAAAAGTGATTCAATAAACTCAGCCGGCATGAGTGACATCTTCCTGTTGAAACTTGATACCAAAGGTGATTTGGCCTGGATCAAAGAATACGGTGAGAAATTAAATGATGCCGGAAAATCCGTTGCTTGTGATAAACCTGGAAATATCTATGTTTCGGGGGAATACGATGCGGATGAGACGTTGCATAACCAAAAGATCTTTATACTAAAAATAAAACAATAGATGTATTCGGTTAAAATTTGAAAATGAAAAACCGTTGCGGCTGGACAAAAGACGATGCGTTGATGAACGCTTACCACGACAAGGAATGGGGCGTTCCGGTGCATGACGATAAAAAGCATTTTGAATTCCTGGTGCTTGATGCATTCCAGGCAGGTTTGAGTTGGAAAACGATTTTGTACAGGCGGGATGGATTCCGGAATGCCTTTGCAGATTTTGATGTGGAGAAAGTGGCCCGGTTTGACGAAAAGAAAATTCAAAAACTCCTGCTCGATGAAAAAATAATCCGCAACAAACTGAAAATTTACGGAACGGTAAAAAATGCAAAAGCATTCATTTCCGTTCAGGAAGAATTCAGTTCATTCAATGATTATATCTGGAAATTTACAGATCATCAAATCCTCGCCAACAAATGGAAATCGTTGAAAGAAATTCCAGCTACATCAAAGGCCAGCGATGCGATGAGCAAAGAATTGAAAAAACGCGGATTTACATTTGCAGGTTCCACCATTTGTTATGCCTACATGCAGGCTGCGGGCATGGT
>JBIOHI010000017.1:0-17165 GCA_044448845.1 Bacteroidia bacterium | reverse complement strand
GGATCTGGTCTCTTTCGGGATAAGTAAGAAATGTTCCGCTTAACGCAGCGTCATCCCAATTGATCCAGTTGAATTTTTTTGAATTGGAAGTTGCCACCGACTCGGTGATGATCTCCAGTGATTTTGATTTTTCTCTTACTGCCACGACATCTCCCGGTTTTAATGAGAAGGAGGCGATGCTCACCACGTGACCGTTCACTGTGATGTGCCGGTGTGAAACTAACTGGCGGGCTGCTGCACGTGATTTTGCAATTCCCATCCGGAAAACGGTATTGTCAAGTCTTGCTTCAAGGAACTTCAACAGATTTTCACCGGTGATTCCTTTTTTGCGTGAAGCTGAAACGAAAGTTTTATAGAACTGGCGTTCCAAAATCCCGTACGTGAATTTTGCTTTTTGTTTCTCGGATAACTGGATCGAATATTCAGTCTGCTTTCCTCTTTTCCTCGATTGTCCATGTTGTCCGGGAGGATAATTTCTTTTTTCAAAAGATTTATCCGGCCCGAAAATCGGTTCGCGGAATCTTCTTGCAATTTTAGTCGTTGGTCCTAAGTATCGTGCCATTTTTGTATTTGAATATCGTTAAACTCTTCTGCTTTTAGGTGGGCGGCAACCGTTGTGCGGTATAGGTGTAATATCCTTGATGGATAAAATATCCAAACCGGATGAAGCCAGGGTGCGGATGCAGGCATCACGTCCAGCTCCGGGACCTTTTACAAACACTTCCACTTTTTTCAAACCCATATCCACTGCCACTTTTGCACATTCGGCAGCGGCAAGCTGGGCTGCATAAGGAGTGTTCTTTTTGGAACCGCGGAATCCCATTTTACCGGCAGATGCCCACGAAATGATCTGGCCATTTGAATTGGTAAGCGAGATAATCAGGTTGTTGAATGAAGCTTTGATATGAGCCTGCCCGGTTGATTCAACAACAACTGTTTTTTTCTTGGTCGGTTTTTTTGCACCTGTAGGTGTAGCCATCTTTTATCGATTAAATATTTTATTTAGTTACTTTCTTTTTACCTGCAACCGTCTTACGTTTTCCTTTACGGGTACGTGAATTGGTACGGGTTCTTTGTCCGCGAACGGGAAGCCCCTTACGATGCCTCAACCCGCGATAGGAACCAATATCAATGAGCCGTTTAATGCTCAGTTGTTTATCGGTTCGCAACTCTCCTTCCACGGTAATATGATCGTTGATGAATTTACGGATGTGATTCAATTCATCATCATTCCACTCGGTCACTTTCTTGCTGTGATCAATTCCGCATTCTGTTAAAATTTTTTCGGCAGTCGAGCGACCAATTCCGAAAATGTAAGTAAGGCCTATTACGCCTCTTTTGTTTTTTGGTAAATCAATTCCTGATATACGAGCCATAGTTCTTTATTATCCCTGACGTTGTTTGAATTTAGGAGTTTTCTTGTTGATCACGTAAACCCTCCCTTTGCGTTTTACAATAATGCAGTCTTCGCTGCGCTTCTTTATGGATGCTCTGACTTTCATTTTATTATTTGTACCTGTATGTTATTCTTCCTTTTGTTAAATCGTATGGTGACATTTCCACCGAAACCTTATCACCGGGAAGGATTTTAATATAATTCATTCTCATTTTTCCCGATATATGTGCTATGATCTCGTGACCATTCTCCAACTGCACCCTGAACATTGCGTTTGACAATGATTCAGTGATTATTCCATCCTGTTTGATCAGTGCCTGTTTCGACATACTTCGTTATTTTTCTCCAAAGGGTTGCAAAAATATGTTTAATATTTCATATAATAAATTTTATTTTACTGAGCCCCAACGCTTGATCTGCCTTTGATTCTGCCCGATTTCATCAATCCGTCATAATGCCTCATCAGCAAATGACTTTCGATCTGTTGCAAGGTATCCAGTACCACCCCCACAAGGATCAATAGCGATGTTCCTCCATAGAATTGCGCAAACTGGCTGTTGATACTCAATACACCTGCAAGCGAAGGCAGGATGGCAACTATAGCCAGGAAAATAGCTCCCGGAAGAGTGATTCTTGACATCACATTATCAATAAAACTTGAAGTTGCTTTCCCTGGTTTAACCCCCGGAATAAAACCGCTGTTGCGTTTCATATCATCAGCGATCTGCACCGGGTTTACCGAAATGGCCGTATAAAAATAGGTGAACAACACGATTAGCAAACCAAATGTAAAGTTGTAACCAAATGATCCCGGGTTAATGAATGTTGAGATGAATCCCTGCATCGATTCATAGTTCGGGAAGAACTGCGCCACTGTTGAAGGTATGAACATCAGTGCCTGGGCGAAAATGATCGGCATTACACCGGCCGCATTCACCTTTAAAGGAATGTACTGGCGAACGCCACCGTACTGCCGGTTTCCGACAATTCTTTTTGCGTATTGAACCGGAATTTTCCGGGTTCCCTGAACCAGGGTAATTACCCCCATGATCACTGCAAACAGGGCAGCTAATTCCACCAGGAAAATAACCAGGCCTCCACCGGATTCTGTAAGTTTAAAATTAAATTCTTCTTTTAAGGCAAATGGTAAACGAGCGATAATCCCTATCATGATAATGAGAGAAATTCCGTTTCCTATTCCTTTATCGGTGATCCTTTCACCAAGCCACATCACGAACATGGTACTTGAAGTGAGCACGATCACTGACATGAGCATGAATGTGAAATTGGAAATAACTTCAGGATGAGTTACAGAAATAATGGCTCCCGGATTGGCTGATTTCAGGTTGATCAAAAATCCAACGGATTGAACAGCGGTAATTGCTATGGTTAAATAACGAGTGATCTGGTTGATCTTTCTTCGTCCGTCTTCACCTTCTTTTTGCATTTTCTGGAATGAAGGAACAGCCATGGTCAGCAACTGCACTACGATAGAAGCGGAGATGTAAGGCATGATACCCAGAGCGAAAATGGAACCTCTCCCGAAAGCACCACCTGCAAACATATTGATCAAACCAAAAATTCCTCCGGATGCCTGCCGAGCCGAACCCTGAAGGGCGTTCGGATCGACTCCCGGGAGAGTTACATAAGTACCAAACCTGTAAACGGCAAGCATCAGCAAGGTAATGCCGAGCTTGTACCTCAGGTCTTCTATGCGGTAAATATTTTTGAATGTTTCAATTAATTTTTTCATTCTTTATATTTTAACTGCTGTTCCTCCTACTGCTTCAATAGCTTTGAGCGCAGAACCTGAGAATGCATGAGCTTTAATTTCAATAGCGGTTTTCAATTCGCCTCTTCCGAGAATTTTTATTTTGTCTTTTTTCTGAGCCAGGCCATTGCTAACCATTGTTTCAAAATCAATGGATTTCAATCCTTTTGAATCGATGAGCGTTTGAATCCGGTCAAGATTGATGGCGGTGTATTCCACGCGGTTCAAATTTGTGAAGCCGAATTTAGGAACGCGCCTGTATAATGGCATCTGGCCTCCTTCAAAACCACGTTTTGTTTTGTGACCCGAACGTGATTGACCACCTTTATGTCCTTTTGCGGCAGTTCCGCCTTTACCCGAACCTTCGCCTCGTCCGATCCGTTTTCCTTCGCGTTTTACCGAACCTTTTGCCGGTGTTAATGTGTGAAGTTTCATGTTAAATAGTTTCAACTTTAATTAAATGTGCCACTTTTTTTATCATTCCCATAATAGCAGGATTTTCTTCGAATTCCCTTACCTGGTGAAGTTTTCTGAATCCAAGTGCCTTAATGGTCCTTTTCTGGTCTTCGGGGCGATGAATCGTACTTTTTATCTGCGTTACTTTAACTTTAGCCATGATCTTATTCTCCGTTAAAAACTTTTTTCAAATTAATGTTGCGTGTGTTGGCGATCGTATAAGCATCACGCATGTTGAGAAGTGCATTGATGGTTGCTTTCACCACATTGTGCGGATTGGATGATCCTTTTGATTTGGCAAGCACATCGGTGATCCCGGCACTTTCCAAAACGGCACGCATGGCACCACCTGCAATTACCCCGGTTCCGTGAGCGGCTGGTTTCAGAAATACTCTTCCTCCTCCGAATTTCCCGATCTGTTCGTGAGGTACGGTTCCTTTCAGAACGGGAACTTTTACCAACGTTTTTTTCGCGTCATCAATTCCTTTGGTGATGGCATCGGTAACCTCATTGGCTTTTCCCAATCCGTAACCGACTACACCGTTCCCGTCACCTACAACAATCAAGGCAGAAAAACTAAATGTCCTTCCTCCTTTTGTTACCTTGGCAACACGGTTGATTGATACGACCCGGTCTTTAAGTTCAATATCGCTTGTCTTTACTCTTTTAACGTTTGCTGTTGACATATTTTTTTCGTTTATTTTTTGAAGTTTGATGTTTGAAAACCAAACCACAAAACATTTTTAGAACTTTAATCCTCCTTCTCTTGCACCATCTGCAAGTGATTTAACCCTGCCGTGGTAAAGATAACCGCTGCGGTCGAACACCACTTTCAAAATGCCTGCTTCAATCGCTTTTCCGGCCAGTTCTTTTCCGACCAAAGCCGCTTTTTCGATCTTCTTTACTTTTTCATCTTTGATATTTTTGGATGAAAAGGCAGCGAGAGTTATTCCGCTAACGTCATCAATAAGCTGGGCATAAATTTCTTTATTGCTCCTGAAAACCGATAATCTTGGTTTTTCTTTTGTTCCGAAAACCCTGCCGCGAATCCGTGACCTGATCTTATTTCTTCTTTGTGTTTTTTTAGATAACATACTATAAATCGTTTAAGCTTTAGCTGCTGTTTTACCTGCTTTTCTGCGGAGTTGTTCACCCACAAACTTGATTCCTTTTCCTTTGTAAGGTTCAGGTTTCCTCAAACCGCGGATCTTTGCCGCTATCTGTCCGATCAACTGTTTGTCGCATCCTTCGAGCGTGATAATCGGATTTTTTCCTTTTTCCTGTTCCGCTTTTACTTTGAGCTCTTTCGGAATTTCAAAATAAATATGATGTGAATAACCGAGCGTCAGATCCAGGATATTTGAATCGGCACCGGCTTTATAACCAACTCCAACCAGTTCCTGCTGAATTTTATACCCGGTGGTTACACCGTTCACCATATTGTTGATGAGTGCGCGGTACAAACCGTGCATCGCTTTGTGTCTTTTTTGTTCGGTCGGTCTAACAAGAGAAATAATTCCATCTTTTACTTCCACTGCAATATCTTTATCGATTGCCTGATGCAATTCACCTTTCGGTCCTTTCACCGAAACGATATTGTTGTTTGAAATTTTCACCTCTACTCCTGACGGAACTTTTATGGGCGCTTTTCCTATTCGTGACATTTCTTTTTCCTCCTATTAATATACGTAGCACAATACTTCACCGCCAACATTTTGTAAGCGGGCTTCTTTGTCGGTCATGATGCCTTTGGAAGTAGTTAATACAGCTATTCCAAGTCCGTTGATAACCCTTGGCATCTCATGAACTCCGGCATATTTTCTCAATCCCGGTGTCGAGATGCGTGAAAGTTTTTTGATTGCAGGTGATTTTGTTAATGCATCATACTTCAACGCAATTTTTATTTTGCCCTGGTGGTTGGTCACGTCTTCAAACTTGTAATTGAGGATGTAACCTTTTTCGTAAAGCACACGGGTGATCTCCTTTTTCATTTTCGAAGATGGGATCTCCACAATGCGGTGATTTGCCTTGATCGCGTTGCGAAGCCGAGTTAAGTAATCTGATATCGGGTCTGTCATATTTATTTTATTTTATCCGGGAGTCAGCCAAGGATGCTCTTTCCGGAAAGTTTAATTTTAAATTTATTACCAACTTGATTTAGTGATTCCCGGAATTTTTCCATTGGAAGCCAGTTGCCTGAATTGGTTACGGCAAATACCGAAATCACGCATGTAACCTTTGGGCCTGCCGGTTAATTTGCAACGGTTCTTTAAGCGAACCGGTGAAGCATTCCGGGGAATTTTTTGCAACCCCTCGTAATCTCCGGCCGCTTTCAGCGCAGCTCTTTTTGCCGCGTAACGTGCCACCAATTTTTCTCTTTTAAGCTGACGTGCTTTAACTGATTCTTTTGCCATCTTTTATTTTTGTGCTTTAAATGGTAATCCAAATTCTTTCAACAGTTCGAGACATTCCTCGTCTGTTTTCGCGGTGGTCACAAAAGTGATATCCATCCCGTTTATCTTTGTCACTTTATCAATATTGATTTCAGGAAAAATGATCTGCTCGGTGATCCCAAGGGTGAAATTTCCGTACCCATCAAACCCTTTCAGGTTCAACCCGGCAAAGTCGCGAACACGAGGAAGCGCGATGGCAACCAGGCGGTCGAGGAACTCATACATCCGTTCGTTGCGCAGTGTTACGCGCGCCCCGATAGGGATGTGCTGGCGAAGATGAAAGTTTGAAATATCTTTTTTCGAGATGGTTTTCACCGCACGCTGTCCGGCAACGATGGTCATTTCTTCAACGGCTACATCCACCATTTTTTTATCGGAAACGGCCGCACCGACTCCCTGGTTCAAACAAATTTTTTCCAGCCTTGGAATCTCCATTACGTTTTTATACTTGAATTTTTCCTTTAGTGCAGGAATAATTGCTTTGGTATAATGTTCTTTTAATCTTGGCTTGTACATGGTCTTAATTAATTATTTCTCCAGTTTTTTTTGCAAAACGCACGAGTTTTCCTGCTTCGTTCAATTTTCTCCCGATGCGGGTGGGAGCACCTGTCTTATCCAACAGCATCAGGTTCGAAATATGAACCGGGGCTTCCTTTTTCACGATTCCTCCCTGTTGATTTTTAGCGTTGGGTTTGGTATGCCGGCTCACGATATTGATCCCTTCCACCATCACTCTTTTCTTTTCATTGAAGATTTCGATCACACGACCTTTCTTTCCTTTATCATCCCCGGTGATCACTTGCACCATATCTCCTTTTTTGATATGGAGCTTTGCCTGTTTGTTGTGTTTTCTTTCCATAATTTTATAATACTTCGGGTGCCAGTGAAACTATTTTCATGTATTGCTTTTCACGCAGTTCACGTGCAACCGGTCCGAAAATGCGCGTTGCTCTTGGTTCGTCCTGCGGGGTAAGCAGCACACAGGAGTTATCATCGAAACGGATGTATGAACCATCAGCCCGCCTGATCTCTTTTTTAGTGCGAACGATCACCGCTTTTGAAACGGCACCTTTCTTGATCTGCCCGGAAGGCAGTGCCGATTTCACGGTAACCACAATTTTATCTCCAACCGAGGCATACCGTCTTCCGGTTCCGCCCAGCACACGGATGCAAAGAACTTCTTTGGCACCGCTGTTATCTGCTACTTTTAATCTGCTTTCCTGCTGTATCATGTTATTTAGCTTTTTCGATTATTTCCACCAATCGCCATCTTTTATCTTTACTCATCGGACGGGTTTCCATCAACCTTACCACGTCATTCAAACTGCATTCATTTTTCTCATCATGCGCTTTGAATTTGGAAGTCATTTTTATGAATTTTCCATACTTCGGGTGCATCACTTTTCGCTCCACCGAAACCACAATGGTTTTTTGCATTTTATTACTCACTACTTTTCCAATGATGACCTTGCGTGAGTTTCTGTCGTCTGTTTTAACTTCTTCCATTGCTTATGAATTTTGTACGTTAAGTGATCTTCTTTTCTTTTCGGTAAGCAAACGGGCAATGAGCCTGCGTGTACCTTTAATTTTATTCGGATTTTCTACCGGAGAGATGGCATGTCCGAAACGCAGCTTCACCAGCATTTCCTGTTCGTCTTTAAGGCGAACGGTCAATTCCTTTTCGGTCAGTTCTCTGATCTCTGAATTTTTCATCTTTTATTCTGTATAATCAGGTTTAACAACAAATTTTGTAACCACAGATATTTTCTGTGAAGCCAGTCGCATAGCTTCTTTAGCTACGCTCAACGGTACTCCGTCTGCTTCGAACAAATAGTTCCGGGTTTGCAAATAGCCACCCAGTATTCAGGTGCTCCTTTACCTTTTCCCATCCGAACTTCGGCTGGTTTTTTCGTCATCGGCTTATCAGGGAAAATACGGATCCACACCTGGCCTTCACGTTTCATGTGACGGGTAAGTGCAACACGCGCAGCTTCGAGTTCTTTCGATGAAAGCAAACTCGGTTGAAGGGATTTCATTCCGAAGGAACCAAACGCAATGTTGTTTCCACGGGTGGCATTTCCTTTCACACGCCCTTTCTGCATCTTCCTGAATTTCGTTTTTTTCGGTTGTAACATTTTCTTTAAATATTCCTTTTAAAAATAGCGTTTAATTCTTTGTTATCTTGTTCTTGTTCTCCCGCTGTCGCTTCGGCTTCTGTCACCGCGAGGTCTGTCACCACCGCCACGGGGCCTGTCACGGTCTCCTCTTGGCCTGCGATCCGATCTGCGGTCATCGGGTCGTGTACTTCCTCCCGGTTTGTCGGATGCGGTCATCCCGATATTCGGTGAAAGGTCCCGTTTGCCGAATACTTCCCCTTTACAGATCCAAACCTTGATTCCTATTTTTCCATAAACCGTTTGTGCTTCCACACTTGCGTAATCGATATCGGCACGAAGGGTATGCAAAGGAGTTCTTCCTTCCTTATACGATTCGGCACGGGCAATTTCTGCTCCACCCAAACGACCTGAAATAGCTATCTTGATACCTTCGGCACCCATTCTCATGGTGGATGCGATGGAAGTTTTGATCGCGCGTTTGTAAGCAACGCGTGCCTCGATTTGCCCGGCAATATTCTGCCCTACAAGGTGAGCATCAAGCTCAGGTCTTTTTATTTCGAAGATGTTGATCTGAACATCCTTCTTCGTCAATTTTTTAATTTCTTCTTTGATCTTATCCACTTCCGAACCTGCTTTTCCGATAACAATTCCCGGTCGCGAAGTATGGATCGTGATAATGATGCGTTTAATGGTTCTTTCGATCACGATGCGTGAAATACCGCCCTTGATGATACGGGCATTCAGGTATTTTCTGATCTTCTCATCTTCGATAAGTTTCTCGGCAAAATTCTTTCCGCCATACCAGTTGGATTCCCATCCCCTGATAATTCCTAATCTCAATGATATCGGGTTTATTTTCTGTCCCATTCTATATAAGTTTATTCGTTAGTTGAATTTTCAGTAGATGTTACTTCCGCATTTTCAATAACCGGTGCAGCAGCAGTTTTTGAATCGATAATCATCGTCACGTGATTCGACCGTTTTTTTATCCGGTGGGCACGTCCCTGAGGTGCGGGTAAAATTCTTTTAAGAACGGCACCGCTGTCCACAAATACGGTTTTTATATACAGGTTACTTTCCTCCACGCGTGATCCTTCATTTTTTTGTCCCCAGTTGGCAATAGCCGAAAGGAGCAATTTTTCCAGTCTCGGTGAACTTTCTTTCTGGCGGTTGAAACGGAGGATATTCAATGCTTCCTCCACTTTTTTTCCACGGATCAGATCAGCCACGAGGCGCATTTTGCGAGGCGAGGTCGGGCAATTATTTAATTTCGCTGCTGCTTCCATTATGCTTCTTTTTTAATAGGGTGGGTCCGGAATGTACGGGTCGGGGCAAATTCACCAAACCGGTGACCTACCATATTCTCCGATACATACACGGGAATAAATTTATTTCCGTTGTGAACACCAAAAGTGTGTCCCACAAATTCAGGTGTGATCATTGATCTGCGGGACCAGGTCTTGATCACCGATTTCTTTTTCGCTTCATTCAAAACAGTCACTTTCTTTTGAAGTTTGTAGTCAACGAAGGGTCCTTTTTTTAGCGAACGTGCCATATCTTTTTATTTTCTCTGATTATTTTTTACGTCTTTCAATAATGAACCGGTTCGAATATTTCTTGGGAGTACGTGTTTTGTATCCTTTCGATTTGATTCCTTTGCGTGAACGCGGATGACCTCCGGAAGCTCTTCCTTCACCACCACCCATCGGGTGATCTACCGGGTTCATCGCAACGGCACGTGTACGTGGCCTGCGACCTCTCCACCTGTTGGCTCCGGCTTTACCTTTGCGTTCGAGATTGTGATCGGCATTGGAAACAGAACCGATCGTTGCAGAACAATTGGCAATGATCATTCGTGTTTCTCCTGATGCCAGTTTGATAATCGCATAACGGCCATCACGGTTCAGTAATTGAGCGAATCCTCCGGCACTTCTCACGAGCTTTGCTCCCTGTCCGGGTTGTAATTCGATGTTATGAATAACAGTACCAAGAGGAATTTCAGTTAAGGGAAGTGTATTTCCGATATCGGGAGAGATCCCGCTTCCCGATAAAATTTTCTGACCAACCTTGATCCCGGTAGGAGCGATGATGTATCTTTTCTCACCATCGGCATAATGCAGCAATGCGATCAGTGCAGTTCTGTTCGGATCGTATTCGATCGAATGAACCGTGGCAGGAATCGCATGTTTATCGCGTTTGAAATCGATGATACGGTATTGTTGTTTATGACCACCACCGGTGTAACGCATGGTCATTTTCCCTGAATTATTTCTGCCACCGGTACGTTTTTTAGTTTCGAGCAGAGATTTCTCCGGAGTGGATTTGGTAATTTCATCAAACGTATTTGCCAGTTTGAATCTGGTACCCGGTGTAACTGGTCTGTATTTTCTAATTCCCATGTTTATACATTTTGAAAGAAGTCGATCTTCTGTCCTTCTTTTAACGTTACAATTGCTTTTTTAAATCCTGATTTTTTACCGGCAAAGAATCCTTTACGGGTAAAACGTGTTTTGGTTTTCCCGGAGTAGATCATGGTGCTGATCCCGGTCACATTCACACTGTACATTTTCTCCACCGCTCTTTTAATTTCATCTTTCGTGGCGTGCTTATCAACGATAAACCCTGCCTGTCCAAGCTTTTCATTAACAGCCGTGAACTTTTCAGTTATCAATGGTTTTACGAGTACGTTCATTTTTCTGAATTTAATATTTCCTCAATTTTTTCAATAGAACCTTCGGTAAGTATAAGCCTGCTTGCATCCAGGATGGCATAAGTATTCAGATCTTTTGCAGCCATCACGTTTGCTTTCGGAAGATTGCGGCTTGATTTGTAGATTGTGTCGTTATAATCTCCGAGAACCAGCAAGGTTTTTTGATTTTCCACTTTCAGGCTATTCAGCAGATTCAAATAGTTCTTTGTTCCCGGGGCATCGAAATTGAAATTCTCGAGAATGGTGATATTATTTTCTTTCGCTTTATAAGTCAATGCCGATTTGCGTGCTACCTGTTTCAGTTTTTTATTCAATTTGAAACTGTAATCGCGCGGATGAGGACCAAACATGCGGGCGCCCCCAACAAATGTTCCCGACTTGATGCTTCCTTTACGGGAGCCACCGGTTCCTTTCTGACGATGTAATTTTTTTGTTGACCCGCTCACCGCACTTTTTTCCAGTGAACTGTGAGTTCCCTGGCGTTTGTTGGCGAGGTACTGTTTTACATCGAGGTAAATGGCATGGTCATTCGGCTCGATGCCAAATACACCTTCATTCAGTTTTACTTTCTTACCGGTTTCCGTTCCGTTTGTATTTACAACTGCTAATTCCATATTATTTTTCAATAAAAACGTAAGAACCTTTATGACCCGGAACGCTTCCTTTCACCACGAGGATGTTCTGGTCTTTCATTACTTTTAAAATTTCGAGGTTCGTCTTTTTAATACGGGTACCTCCGGTTTGTCCGGCCATGCGAACACCTTTCAAAACCCTGGAAGGATCTGAAGATGCACCGATGGAACCGGGAGCTCTCAAGCGGTCGTGCTGACCGTGAGTCTGCATTCCTACTCCGGTGAATCCATGGCGTTTTACCACGCCCTGGAATCCTTTTCCTTTTGAAGTTCCAACCACATCCACGAATTCCCCCACTTCAAAAAGATCCACCGTTAACGAATCTCCCATGGAGAGATCTTTTTCAAATCCTTTGAACTCCGCGAGTTTTACTTTCGGAGTTGTGTTTGATTTTTTAAAGATACCCTGTAAAGGTTTCGTGGTGTGTTTTTCTTTTCTTTCTCCAAAAGCTAACTGAACGGATTTGTATCCGTCCTTGTCTGGAGATTTTACTTGTGTTACAACACAAGGACCTGCTTCGATAACGGTGCAAGCCATTTGCTTGCCGTCTTTACCGAACACACTGGTCATTCCGAGTTTTTTTCCTATCAATCCTGACATAGTTTCTATCAAACTTTAATTTCAACGTCAACTCCGCTGGGTAATTCCAATTTCATCAAAGCATCCACCGTTTTTGCGGTTGAACTGTAGATGTCGAGTATTCTCTTATAAGAGCAAAGTTGAAATTGCTCTCGTGCTTTTTTATTCACGTGCGGTGAACGCAGAACGGTGTAGATCTTTTTCTGGGTAGGAAGCGGAATAGGCCCGCTCACTACGGCACCGGTTGATTTAACGGTTCTCACAATCTTCTCAGCTGACTTGTCAACGAGGTTGTGGTCGAACGATTTTAGTTTAATTCTTATTTTTTGATTTACCATGATATTAAGCTTTTGCGGCTTTACCTTGTACTTTTGCTAATACTTCATCTGAAATACCTTTTGGAGCTTCAGCATAATGACTGAATTCCATTGTTGATGTTGCCCTCCCTGATGATAATGTTCTCAATTGAGTAACATAACCAAACATTTCTGCAAGTGGAACTTTTGCCCTTATCACTTGCGAACCTGCTCTTGTATCCATTCCTTCCAAATGTCCCCTGCGTTTATTCAGGTCACCGATCACATCACCCATGTTCTCTTCGGGAGTAAGCACTTCCACTTTCATGATGGGTTCGAGTAAAACGGGTTTTGCTTTTCTGGCCGCTTCGCGGAAACCGATCTTCGCTGCAATTTCAAATGACAACGCATCAGAATCAACCGCATGATAGGAACCATCAAACAAACGTATCTTCAAACTTTCTACGGCATAACCAGCTAAAACACCGGTTTGCATTGCAGCCTTAAAACCTTTCTCAATCGCAGGAATGTATTCTTTCGGAATATTTCCACCCACCACTTTATTCTCAAACTCAAGGCCTTTCTTAGCCGGATCACCGGGAGTCATTTCAAACTGAATATCGGCAAACTTACCGCGACCACCTGTTTGTTTTTTATATAATTCGCGGTGTTTAACAGGAATAGTTATAGTTTCTTTAAATGCAACTTGTGGTGCACCCTGGTTGCATTCAACTTTAAATTCTCTTTTTAACCGGTCAATAATAATTTCCAAATGCAATTCTCCCATTCCTGAGATAACGGTTTGCCCGGTGTCTTCGTCAGTTTTTACTTTGAAAGTAGGATCTTCTTCTGCGAGTTTCGATAAGGCAACGCCCAACTTATCCGAATCGGCCTGAGTTTTTGGTTCAACAGCTAATCCGATAACCGGTTCAGGAAAATCCATTGCTTCTAAAACAATAGGATGTTTTTCATCGCAAAGTGTATCACCTGTTTTAATATCTTTAAATCCAACAGCGGCACCAATATCCCCTGCACACAATTCTTCGATCGGGTTTTGCTTGTTGGCGTGCATCTGGAAAATTCTTGAAATACGTTCTTTATTACCGCTTCTTGTATTTAACACATACGAACCTGCTTTAAGTTTTCCTGAATAGGCGCGCATGAAGGCAAGACGGCCAACAAACGGATCCGTAGTAATTTTAAAAGCCAATGCCGAAAAAGGTTCGTCATAATTTGGTTTTAATTCAACCTCTTTATCGGTATAAGGATTTTTTCCTATTACACTGGTTCTATCGAGTGGACATGGCATTAATTCCATCACCAGGTCAAGCATGGTTTGCACGCCTTTGTTTTTGAAGGAAGAACCGCAAAGCATTGGAACTATTTTCATGTCCAAACAGGCTTTGCGCAGTGCATCTAATATTTCGCGTTCGGTGATCTGTGTCGGATCATCAAAAAACTTTTGCATGATCTTATCATCGTATTCCGAAACCGATTCAAGCAATTTCTCACGCCATTCTCTTGCTTCTTCCAACATGTCGGCAGGAATATCAATGGTTTTGTAAGTCATTCCTTTGTCTTCCTCGTTCCAAACCATTCCGCGGAAATTGATCAAGTCGACCACTCCGGTAAAATGATCTTCCGCGCCTATAGGCAACTGAAGCGGAACGGCATTACTGCCAAGCATGGTGCGAACCTGCTGAACCACGTTTAAAAAATCGGCACCCGAACGGTCCATTTTATTTACGAACCCAATCCTTGGTACATTGTAATTATTGGCAAGTCTCCAGTTGGTCTCCGATTGCGGCTCCACACCGTCAACGGCACTAAAAAGAAAAACAAGCCCATCGAGTACACGAAGAGAACGGTTCACTTCAACGGTGAAGTCAACGTGCCCGGGAGTGTCGATAATATTTATCTGGTATTTGTTATCACGGTAATTCCAGAAAACGGTGGTAGCGGCAGAGGTAATAGTGATACCGCGCTCCTGTTCCTGAACCATCCAGTCCATTGTGGCAGCGCCATCGTGTACCTCACCGATCTTATAATTTACTCCTGAGTAATATAGGATCCGCTCGGTCGTGGTGGTTTTGCCTGCATCAATATGAGCTGCAATTCCAATGTTTCTTGTATATTTTAGATCTCTCGACATTAATTATGCTGCTCGCTGCTTAATTTAATCTGAAGTGTGAAAATGCTTTATTGGCTTCGGCCATTTTGTGAGTGTCTTCACGTTTTTTAACTGAGGCACCTTCATTCTTCGAGGCAGAAATAATTTCCCCTGCCAGTTTATCGGCCATGGTTTTTTCTGATCTCTTCCTCGAATATTCGATCATCCATTTCATTCCCACGGCAATTTTTCTGTCAGCAGGAACTTCAATAGGGATCTGGAAGGTAGCACCACCAACGCGCCTTGCCTTCACTTCCACAGAAGGCATTACGTTATTAAGGGCTTTTTTCCAAACGTCAATTCCGCGTTCCGATGTTTTTGCTTCCACTTTATCCAATGCATCGTAAAAGATATTGTACGACACACTTTTTTTCCCGCTCCACATCATGTTATTCACAAAACGCGTTACCAGCGTATCGTTGAACTTCGGATCGGGAACTAAAATTCTTTTTTTAGGTTTAGCTTTTCTCATAATTATTTATCCTAAACGATTGTTATTTTTTAGCTTTATCTGCAACCGCACCGGCTTTCGGTTTCTTGGTTCCGTATTTTGATCTGCGCTGGTTGCGGCCTTCCACACCGGAAGTATCCAGTGCACCACGAATGATGTGGTAACGAACTCCCGGAAGATCCTTTACACGACCGCCACGAATCAGCACGATCGAGTGCTCCTGCAAATTGTGTCCTTCACCCGGAATGTAAGCATTCACCTCATTTCCGTTGGTGAGGCGAACACGCGCCACTTTACGCATGGCCGAATTCGGTTTTTTGGGAGTGGTTGTGTACACGCGTGTGCAAACACCTCTGCGCTGCGGGCTTGAACCGAGTGCAGGCGATTTGCTTTTGCTCGCTTTGTCGCTGCGCCCTTTTCTGATTAATTGTTGTATGGTTGGCATATTTTTATAAAACCAATTTATTTATTTTAAAAATTTAACGGGAAAGTGAGAGGGAATTGAAGGTTGGCTTGCGCAGAGAAAAATAGGTTACTATCTAACTGCTGAGCGGGTTAAGCCAAACTTATTTAACCATCAGTCTTTACCGGAATGTTTTTCCGCTTTTTGTAAAACGGGCTGCAAATATATGTGAGTTTATTTACAATGCAAGTGCAAAGTAGCGGTTTTGCTGATTTTTTTTCTCCACGTAAAATCAGTCTTTATTTTTTATTCAAGAGTGATCAGGTTTCGCCACAACCTTTTGTTGAATTTAGTGATGATCCGTTCGAACGACATAGTCGAATAATCGTAATATTTCGTTCTGAAAAAGTTGATCGGGTCGCCATCGAGATTCGCACCTATGAGGTTCATAGGAACGTTGAAGGGGCGCGGAAGCTGGATGATCTTGTCGTCATAAACAAAAAGGCCGAATACATGCTTGGAGGTATAGTCCGAAATGTCTTCGCAGAAACTTGCCACGAAAAAATTACTGCTGTCGGGTCCGATGATCTTCCCTGAAGGTTTAAGATCAGAGCGGTCCGAAAGGGTTAACGATTTTTCAGGAATGATGGTCGTATCCACTTCCAGGTTGGCATTCACAAAAACATGTTTAAAATTTTTGGAAACGACCTGGTAGGCGGAAGTATCCATGAAAAAATAAACCGGGCAAAAATCAAAATAGGATTTAAATTCCTGGATCACTTTTTTATTACGGTCTCTTAATTCACTGGTAATTGCTTCGATTTGCTCCAGGTTATTATCCTTCAGCATTTCACGGATCTCGGAAGGATTAGGAGTAGGCAACATTACGAGCAGGGAACCCGCGTGCAGTTTGTATAACTTTTCTTTGATCCGTTCTTCTTTTTTGCTCAACTGGTTGATCACCCCCATCGCGTTGAGCCTTAAAGTGAGCTCTACAAAAGAAGATCTTCCCTTGATCACCGATTCGGTGTTGGCGTTGGTGAATGAGTGGTTGTAAGCCAATTCCACCGTTACTGCCGGTGAAAGTTCAAGCGCTACACCAAAGGGAACGGCTATATCGATCTGGCCGTTAAAATTTTTATTGGCAGGGTTGGTTTTTACGGTGTAAGTTCCGTTCTCAATGGTCTCCGATGTATTGTAGACAACCAGTCCCGGGCGAATCCCGCTGAAAAATTTAAATTCATCTGCATAAGTGAAAGGCTGAATGTAAACGAGTGCTGAAAGTTCGAGGTAATTGTTCGTGAATCGCCAGTCGAGAGCGGTTTGCCTGAAACTGTTGGTACTGAACGTTGGTTGCAACACGTAAGTTAGTCTTCGCACAAATTCATCACTTACCAGCATGTATCTTTTATTCTTAGACGGGTGTCCGAGGGAAATACCACTGTAAGGTTTGTATTGAAGGAACATGCCGAGGGTGAGATTTCCTTCGCCCGCATAGCTCCCGATCTGAGAACCAATGGTGGGATAATTAAGCCCCAGGTTCAATCCATACGAAAAACTGTTCGACTGCGAAAAAGAAGTTCCTGCAAGAAGCAATAATGAAATTGCTGCCATGAAATGAAGCATTCTTTTTTTTATCACTCCGTGAATATTTAAGCTGACGAAAATAAACAATTCGCCGGATTACGTTTTTCTTTTGGTAAAGACAACGTTTCTCATCAATCCGTTGT
>JBIOHI010000016.1:0-17308 GCA_044448845.1 Bacteroidia bacterium | reverse complement strand
GTCCCACCGAAAAATTAAAGGAAAAACAAAAAGGAACTATTTATATTAAAGGAAAAAAATTCAGGCTCGAAATTGCAGGTCAGATCATCGTTTGTGATGAAAAGACCGTTTGGACATATAACAAGGATGCCAATGAGGTTCAGATAAACAAATACGATCCAAAGGAGACTTCCATTAAACTCGATGATATTTTCACGATGTATGGCAAAGGATTTATTTACCGCATCATCGAAGAGAAAAAAGAGAACGGGAAAGATTTAAGTATTGTGGAATTGGTGCCCAAAGATAAAAAGAAGAATTTCTTTAAGATCAAACTCACCATTGACCGGCCCAACCAAACCATCCTGAAATCTTCCGTGTTCGATAAAAACGGAACCATTCACGATTATACCATAACCAACCAGGTTCCCAATTTGAAATTGGAAGATCATTTCTTTTCGTTCGATCCAAAAAAATATCCAAAGATCGAAATTATCGACCTGCGGAATTAGGCCGGATCATTCTTGCGATCACTTTGTATTTTGCAGGTTTCCCGATCTTCACTGTTTGTTTTCCTTCGATTTCATAAAGGCTGTCGGTAAAATAATGCATTGTTTTTTCGGAAGCATAGATCGCATTTTCATCGCGAAAAATAAAGTTGAACGAAAGGGGAACCCCATATTCATCCAGGATGATTTCTGCATGCTTGAGATCAGATCTCGGATCTTTCACCAAATAAGTTATTTGTAATTTATTTCCCGGGAGGAAGATTGAATCGAGTTTAAATCTTCCCTGGTAAGCTGGTTTGCATAGGTCAATGGCAATAAACGGGCTGAGTTCTTTTTCCCAATTCACCAAATCCAAGTTGATTACTTTTTTTCGCTCATCGAAAAATAATTCCTTTTGCAATTTAATGGAGTGTTGACGGAGCCTGAATACCTCGTGTTTAAAAAATGTTGCGGTATCAAAATAACCGGATTCCGGTTCTTTCTTATCACTGCATGAAACAAAAATGATCGTTAAAAAGGAAAGGAAAAGAATCAGTCGCATAGTAAATTTTCTCCGGTCATTTCTGCCGGTCGAGAAATATTCATAAGTGCAAGCATGGTGGGAGCGAGATCGCATAAACGGCCGTCACGGATATTGTTTTCTTTCCACGGTTCAACAAGCAAGCAAGGAACCAGGTTGGTGGTGTGCGCGGTATTTGGTGTTCCGTCTTCGTTGATCATGAATTCACCATTGCCATGATCAGCTGTAATAAGAATGGAATATTTTTTTTCCAATGCTTCAGGTACGATCCTTCCCAAACACGAATCCACTTTTTCGATTGCTTTGATCTCGGCAGGAATGATTCCGGTGTGACCCACCATATCGGGGTTGGCAAAATTCACGCAAATAAAATCCGCTTCATTTTTGCGGATCTCATCCAGCACCGCAAGGCAAACATCTTCAGCACTCATTTCGGGTTGAAGGTCGTAGGTGGCCACCTTTGGTGAAGGGCACATGCGCCTCGACTCTCCGTTAAAAACCTTTTCGCGCCCCCCGCTAAAGAAAAAAGTAACGTGAGGATACTTTTCTGTTTCAGCTATTCGTACCTGTTTCAGATTATTCTTTTCCAGTATCTCACCAAAAGTATTTTTGAGATCGATGTCTTCAAAGAGTACTTCAACATTTTTGAAAGTTACATCATACATGGTGAGAGTGATATAATGCAGGTTCAGTTTGTGCATGTTCTGTTCCGGGAAATCCTGCTGTGTAAGCGCCACGGTTATTTCGCGTCCGCGGTCCGTGCGGAAATTAAAATTGATGACGACATCCCCATCATTTATTTTCGCCAGAGGCAAATTCGATTCGTTGCAAATGATAATGGGTTTCAAAAATTCATCTGTCTCGTTTTGATTGTATTTGTTTTCAAGTGTTTGAAAGATATCCGCGGTCTTTTCTCCGTTCCCATTCACTAACAGGTCATAAGCCAGCTTTACACGTTCCCAGCGTTTATCACGGTCCATGGCGTAGTAACGCCCGATGACCGATGCCAGTTTCCCATTGGTGTCCTTCAGATGATTGGTCAATGTTTGCAGGTAGCCGATCCCGCTTTTTGGATCGGTGTCACGTCCGTCAGTAAATGCGTGAATAAAAAAATCCGGAATCTTGTTCTCTTCCAGGATACTGCAAAGCCCGAGCAAATGATCGAGGGAAGAGTGAACTCCTCCATCACTGACTAAACCGATCAGGTGGATCTTTTTGTGATTCGATTTCGCATAATTGATTGCATCAAGCAGCACCTGGTTTTTATTTATTTCTTTTTCGCGAAACGATTTATTGATTCGAACCAATTGCTGGTAAACGATTCTTCCTGCACCGATATTCATGTGGCCAACTTCGGAATTCCCCATCTGGCCATGCGGTAAACCGACATCTTCACCGGAAGTCCTCAGTTCACAATTTGGGTAACTGTCAATCAGTTTGTCGAAGTTTGGCTTATGCGCCAGGTTGATCGCATTGCCTGCATAAGGTTTTCCGTTTCCCCAGCCGTCAAGGATCATCAAAAGTACACGCTTTTTCATGCAACGAAATTAATGAATTCTCCGGATGAAAAAATTTTGAAGTAAATAGTGGATTGTGCTGCAGAATTTTATTTGTTTCGGTGGCATGATTTTCGTTTCTTTGAGCGGAAATCACAAACCATTTATGAAGGGAAAAATTATTGTTGCGCTTTTGTTTTTTGCATTCAGCATTCCTGCGTTTGCCGACACTTTTGAAGAAGTGATCGTATTGATAAAAAATTCCAATCATAAAGAGTTGACCAAGTTTTTTAATTCCACCGTTGAATTGACTGTCCTCGAGAACGAAGGAGTATACAGCCGCCAGCAGGCCGATGTTATTTTAACTAATTTCTTTACTCAAAATCCGCCAACGGCTGTGATTATAAGTCATCGCGGTTCTTCGGCCCAGGGTTCAAAATATGCGATAGCCACTTACGAAACAGCGAAAGGGAAATTTAAAGTATATATCTTTATGAAAGACTCTCCAACCGGAATGATGATCCAGGAACTTCGATTCGAAAAAGAGTAAGAATGGAATCGTTGTTAAAAAATTCACAGGTATTAAGTCTTATTGATCTTGCATTTGAAGAAGATATAGGCGAAGGAGATCATACTTCCTTAGCTTGCATAGATACTGGTCAAAAAGGAACCGCAGTTATCGTAGCAAAAGAATCAGGAATACTTGCAGGAATAGACCTCACTGAATTTATTTTTCACAAAATGGATATCGGGCTTGCCGTTGAAAAGTTTTTTCGCGATGGGCAAGTGATCAGAACAAACGAAGTTTTAATGAAAGTTTATGGGAGCTCGATCAGCATGCTCACGGCAGAGCGAACCGCCTTGAATTTTATTCAGCGTTTAAGCGGAATTGCTACCCAAACCAACCAGTATGTTCAGCAATTGCGGGGAACAAAAGCAAAGATCATCGATACACGTAAAACCACTCCGGGTATGAGGTTATTGGAGAAGTGGGCTGTGAAGCAGGGTGGGGGTGAGAATCACCGGATCGGTTTGTTCGACATGATCCTGATCAAGGATAATCACATTGATTTTGCTGGTGGAATTAAAAATGCGATTAAGAGAACCATGAATTACCTTAAACAAAATAATTTAAATATTGCGGTAGAAATAGAAACACGCAGTATTGCTGATGTTAAAGAAGTAATATCTTTCGGGAGCGTTCAACGGATCATGCTGGATAATTTTTCTCCGGAAAAAGTGCGGGAGGCCGTTTCTTTAATTAATAATAAATTTGAAACGGAAGCCTCTGGCGGAATAACTCTCGAAAATCTGAGAACTTATGCCACTACCGGTGTTGATTATATTTCTTCCGGAGCATTGACCCATTCAATAAAAAGTCTTGACCTGAGTATGAAAGTAAGTTTGGGATAAAAAAAATCCTCCTGTGTTTTTTGGAGGATTTTTTAGTCAGTGCTTACTAATTATTTTTTGGGTTTTCTGGGATCGCCAAGCCTGTCCATCACACAACGAAATCCTAACATCGCAGTCGATAATTCCTCATCGAGGTAACGCCTTGTACCGGGAGTAAGCCAATAAGCGCGGTCCGCCCACGAACCTCCTTTATATACCCGCGAATTATTATTGACCAGGGAAGATACACTGTATTCGTATTTCTGATCCATATCAGGGTATTCCAGTTCGTCTTTGTATCCGATATTATTTGCTCTTTTATAATTTCTTCTTTTGAAGTTTTCTTCATCGGTAACATCACGGTATGGAACCCTGCCTAAACTGTCTTTTTCAGTAATATAACCATCGGCATCAGTCATTTTGGTTTTATATTGATTTCCGCGGAACGGCGCAATTTCCCTTGAATCTTCCCACGACAAGGGACGATAAACGTCTTTTGTCCATTCACTCACGTTACCGGCCATGTGATAAAGACCAAAATCATTGGGAAGGTATTCATTGCTCTTCACTATAGTGGTATAAAATGCATTATCATTCAGATTACCTGAAACACCGGCAGCATCACCTCGCCCACGCATATAGTTGGCGTACATTCTTCCGCGTTCCTTTTCGGGTTCAAGCCTGCGCAGGGTCAAGCCATCCCAAGGATAAATTCTTTTTACATCTATATTTTCATTATAATCCGGACTTTGGTAACCATAAGCAGCATATTCCCATTCGGCTTCAGTTGGGAGGCGGTAATTAGGTAAAAGAATTCCGTCTTCCATTCTTACCGGGCGTGATTTGCCATTGATAGAGTAATCTCTCAATTCTCTTCTTACAACAGGGGTATAAAGCCCTAAGAGGTATGCTTCGGTATTGAAATAATTATCGTCTGCATCTTTTTTGATTCCGTCTCCAAGATTAATGAATCCTTCGCGAGCCATGATCATTTCATTTACACGGTCAGTCCGCCACTCGGTATAAGCAACTGCCTGAAGCCAGCTCACACCAACAACAGGATAATCGCGGTAGGCAGGATGACGCAGATAGTATAATACAAAAGGTTCGTTGTATGAAAGTTTATCACGCCAAACAAGAGTATCAGGCAAAGCTTTTTTAAATACCACGGGATTGTTTTGATAAACACGGTTGAGCCAATATAAATATTCGAGGTAATGAAAATTGGTCACTTCTGTCTCATCCATATAAAAACTTGGAATTGAAACACGTCTTTTTATGTTGTTCCTTTCAAACAACACATCCTGTTCGTGAGCTCCAAGTGTAATGGTTCCTCCTTCAATAAAAACTAACCCTGGTCCGGTTTCCTGATCCTGGAATTTTGCTCTTTCAAATCCGCCCCACTTTGGATCGTTGTATTTCCAACCGGTTAATTCCGATTTCTTTTTTTCACTTCCGCAGTGAATAGCAGAAAAAGAAATGGTGGCAGTCGCTACCAGGAATAAAATATTTTTTATATGCTTTCTCATAATCCTTTGATTTCAATGAAAATTTGTCAAATATAATAATCTTTTTTATTAATATAAAAGCTGGGTTTAAAAAACTGGACAGCGCAACGGTTTAAATACTCTTCCTTCATGCTTTGGAGGCAAAAACTCAAATGCGAGTGATATTTCGTTAGAACCTTGAGTAGCAGTGTGTGCCCCGGAAACAGTGAGATCGTAACTATAACCGATCCTGAATTTTGTTAACTTGATACCGACTAAAAAAATCAGTGCGTCTGAATTCTGAGATGTTTGCCTGAACCACATACCTGCAGTTAAAGCCTGCTTTTTAATATAAAATCCAAGGTTCAACTGGTTATAATTTCTTTGTTGCATATAAATGATATTGGGTGATAAAAGCAATCGTTCTTCATCATATCTCGAATAATTAAGGTAAAGGTTCAAGCCCGCATGAGCCGTATACCTTCTTGGAAGCAGGAACTGATCAGCCGAACTGTTCTTGTCGTAAAATGATTGATTAGGCTGGGTAATATTATGCACCGCAAATCCGGCAAAAAATAATTGCGTATATGCCAGGAAACCGGCATCAAAATTCGGGAACATTCTTTGTTGGGTCGGAATCAGTTCATTGGTTTTGTAAATAAATCCATAGCGGTCATCGATCATATCCCCAAACTGAAACTTAGAAAAATCAAGGCCTTTTTGGAACAGGGAAGCTTCAATTCCCGCACGCATGGTAAGAAAACGGTTCACATTGACCTGGTAAGCGTAAACAGCGCTGAACGTGTTGGTTGTTAATCTCCCGTCACCCGCAACATCCGTGGTTGCGATAACACCCAATCCCCCTCCCAAACTTGGTATGCTAGCATCGAATGATGCCGATCCGGTTCGGTAATTATTTTGAAGGGCAGTGTATTGGTCTCTGCCGGTTATAACGAAACGGTATTTTCCGGATGCACCTGCAAAAGCCGGATTGGTATAAAGTGGATTGGCGTAAAATTGGGAAAATTGCGGATCTTGAGCTAAAGCGTCATTAACGGCAGCAAAGGAGAATGTAATTAATATAAAGATTCTTGATCGCATTAATTGTTTTCTCAAAGATAAACAAAAAATCAAAATTCAGGACATTTGATCGGCCTGATTGTTTTAGTTGGGGTCCTTTTTTTCAATTCGATGATCACTGAAACCTCATGAGAATTAGGAGCTCCGTTAAAAGCATTCGATATGGTCTGATCGTATGAATATCCGATTCTTAATTTATCTTTACGTACACCAACCAAAAAGATCATAGCATCAGGGTTTGCTGAAGTTTGTCTGAAATATGCTCCTACAACGAAAGGCCCGCGGTTATAGTACATTCCAACGTTTAACTGGTTGTAAACACTCTGTTGCATGTACAAAATATTCGGCCAAAGGTTCGATTCGTATTTAGGATCCTTTGATTGAAACAAAGGAATGATGAGACCTGCATGCCCGGTGTAGCGCATAGGGATGATGCTGGCTTTCGAATTTGTATTATAAAATGCCTGATTGGGTTCGGTTAGGTTATGAACTGCGAAACCCGCATAGAATTTATTAGAGTAGATCACACCACCCGCAGCAAAATTGGGATAATAAATCGTAGGATTTGGAGGTTGCTGCAGAGAGGCATACACAAAACCCTGCTGCAAAATAATCTGATCGTACCAGGTAAGTTTGCTAAAATCAATTGATTTTTGAGTGATACCACCCTGAACTGCCAACCGCATGGAAAGATTCCGGTTAAGGATGATCTGGTACGAATAAGCTCCGCTCAAACTTAACGTGGTCAACAAGCCCGACCCTGCCTGGTCATAGGTTGCCATGATTGCGACACCCCCATTGATGATATCATAATGTTCATCAAAGGAAGCACTTGCGGTCCGGAAAGTTCCAGGAATATTAGGCCATTGATTACGTAAGTTGGTTACAATTCTCCCAACGGTTGAACTGCCGGCAAACGCAGGATTGGTATAAACCGGATTGGCGTAAAATTGCGAGAACTCTGGATCCTGAGCATCCGCTATAGAGGCAGCCCCCAAGACAATTAAAACCGATAAACTGAAATCTTTAAAATTCACAGAATATAACGCTCAATTAATATTATTTTACTTTATTCAATTAACAATTACGGTTCTTCCGGATTGAATTACAGTGCCAACACAACCGATATAATTTTTTTTTGTTGAAAACGTTATATCTTGCATTTGTACAAAGTTTCAATAATAAGGAAAAACCAGTTTGTTATGCAATTATTAATAAAAAAATCAGCAAGAATTTTTTTAACCTCCCTGCTTATTACTGCATCAAACCCTTTGTTTCCGGCACAATTGGTATTCAGTGAAAAATTGTCATGGGTTAATTTTACGAATTACCAACTGAAACACGTTACATATACTGATTTTATTACATTTTCAGGCGCCACTTACAATTTTGCGAAAACGAAAGCTTTACCGGTATATACATTTACAAATATCGTAAATACAACTGAAAATGTCAGCGTTAAAATTAAAAATCAAAAATATTTAGCAATAGATCGTAGTATGAAGTTTCAGGACCAGGAGCAATTGAAGAATGTTTTTGACCCTGACATCACCAGTTTTTATGGCTCTGAAAATAAAAAACGGAAGTTGTTTGTCCAGTTAATTCCGATCCGTTTCAACAGGGAAACCGGCTTGTTTGAAAAATTGACCTCTTTCGACATTGAACTCACCTATGATGAAAAAACTTTACCCCCATCGGCATTTTATAAAAAAACCTATTCTTCAAATTCTGTTTTGGTAAGCGGTGATTGGTATAAAATAGCTGTAACTGCCAGCGGAGTCCAGATGCTGGATAATAATTTTTTCATCAAGAACAACATTAACATCAGGAGTATTGATCCAAGAACCATCAAAATTTTTGGGAATGGTGCCGGAATGCTTCCACAAGTGAATTCCGCTTTCCGTTATGACGATCTGTTCGAGAATGCAATTTATGTTGCGGGCGAGAGTGATGGCAGGTTTGATGCTGGTGATTACGTGTTGTTTTTCGGCCAATCCCAGTTTGACAGTTGGACGTTCGATTCTGTTTCAGGAAGATATTTTCATCAGAACAACATTTACTCCGATACCACCTATTATTTTCTGACTTTTGGGGGAGTGAAGGGAAAACGCATCTCAAATCAAACATCTGTTTTAACCCCGGCAATCACGGTAACCGAGTTTGACAACAATTTCCTGCATGAAAATGAACTGTACAATCTTAAAAAATCAGGTAGAACCTGGGTGGGAGAACTTTTTGACCGGCAATTGAATCAAAATTTTTCCTTTGATCTGGGCTATGTCAATAAATCAGTGCCGGTATTCATAAGGTCATCAGTCGTTGCGCATTCTTTTGTTCCCAGTAATTTTACGGTGAGTGAATTGAATTCCGGATCACAGATTTTGACTCAATATATCAGTTTTGTGGTACCCGGGATCGAGTATCCCGTGGCCGATTTTAATACTTCCACTAATACTTTCACAGTTAACTCATCCAGCATCAATCTTAATTATTCCTATAACCAGCCCCTACTGACTTCCCAGGGATGGCTTGATTTTATTGAGGTTCAATCGAGGAATGCACTTCAGATCAATGGCTACAACCAGTTTATTTTCCGTGATCATCAATCTGTTGGTTCAGGAAAGGTCGCTCAATTCAATATCGCAAGTGCCAATCCTGGAATCCGGATTTGGGATCTTACCAATAAACTCGAACCAAAAGAATTGCAGGTTTCGGTAAACTCGGGTACCGCTTCTTTTATTGCTGCAACAGATTCTCTTAGGGATTTTGTGGCATTTTATAACGCAAATTTTTTTGTACCCCAAATGATAGGTAAATTGACTAATCAGAATTTACATGCACTACCTCAAACTGATTATCTGATTGTCACCAATCAGCAATTTATAAATGACGCCCAGCGACTGGCTTCAATCTATTCCAGCAAAATACGTGTTGAGGTGGTTTCAATTGACCAGATCTATAATGAATTTTCATCCGGGTCACAGGATGTTTGCGCTATTCGTGATTTTGTCAGGATGTTCTATAAACGGGCAGTTACTTCAATGGATCAGCCAAAGTATCTTCTTTTGATGGGAAGAGCTTCATACGATTACAAATATCGGATTTCGAACAATACCAATTTTATTCCTACGTACGAAAGTATCGAATCCTTCGACCCCACTGCTTCTTATAATTCAGATGATTTTTATGGATTTCTGGACGATAACGAAGGAACCTGGGATTCCCCGGCCGATAACGGAGCAAAACTCGATCTGCTCGATATTGGCATCGGAAGGTTTCCTGTTACCAGTAGCGACCAGGCCGAGATCATTATCAATAAAATACTGGGGTATAAATCAATCCCTGCTTTTGGTGACTGGAGAAATAAAATGGTTTTTGTAACGGATAACAGCGCTGATGGAGATATATTTGTTTCCTATGCCGAAACCATAGCCGAACCATCCAGGTTAAATTATAAAAGATATAATGTGCAGAAATTATATTCGGATGCTTACGAAGAAGTGGAACAATCAGGTGGTGCCCGCTGTCCGGATGTACAGTCGGAAATCGTTAAAAGCGTGGAACGGGGTGCATTATTTGTAAATTACACAGGTCATGGCGGACAGGCAGGCTGGTCAGCTGACCGTATCCTGAATACAGATGATATTAAAGGATGGACCAATGGATACAGACTTCCCTTGTTTCTCACCGCCACATGTGAATTCAGCCCGTTTGATGACCCGGCATTGGTTTCTGCGGGAGAATATGTACTGCTCAATCCCAACGGAGGCGGCATTGGATTATTCAGCACCGTAAGATTGACTACCGGTGGAGCAAATGATGTTTTGAATCATAAATTTTTCGATTATGCCGGCTTTGATTCTGCCAGCGCTTACCACCGCCTGAACATGGGTGATATTTTTAAGTTGATGAAAAATGCTACCGTGTCGGGCGATAAGAACGACCGCAATTTTACTTTTCTCGGAGATCCGGCACTCATGTTAGCGTATCCTCAGTACAATGTATCCACCACTTCTATCAATGCTCATGCAATTAATGCCATCCCCGATTCATTAAAAGCATTTTCAAAAGTCACTATTTCGGGCATGGTCACCGATTTAAATAATGTACCGTTGGGTAATTTTAATGGTATTTTATATCCTACTGTTTACGATAAAGCCCAAACCTATTCAAGGCTTCCCGCAAATGCTTTTCCAAGGACATTCAAAATGCAGAATAACGTGATCTATCGTGGAAAAGCAACTGTTGCCGATGGCAAGTTCAGTTTCTCTTTTATTGTTCCAAAAGATATTACTTACCAGAATGGTTTTGGGAAAATCAGCTATTATGCCAACAACAACTCTAATGATGCAAATGGATATTACGATAACATCATTGTTGGAGGAACAGGAGATTCAGCCGGAACCGATAAAACCGGTCCACAGGTCGATCTTTTCATGAATGATCTCAAATTTGTGAATGGCGGGCTCACCAATGAGAGTCCGATGTTTATTGCTAATTTAAAAGATGCAAGTGGAATCAATATTACCGGGCAGGGTATCGGACGTGATCTTCAGCTTACCTTGACAAATCCTGCAGGAAACCTAACTACCACCTCGGTAAATGATTATTACCAGGGCAAGTTGGATACTTACCAGGAGGGGGAAGTGAACTACCGGTTTAAAAATCTTTCGCCTGGAAAAAATTCCCTGAAACTTCGTGCCTGGGATGTGTACAATAATATGTCTGAAGGGACACTCGATTTTGTGGTTGCAACCTCGGCCGACCTTGCTTTGCAACATGTTTTGAATTATCCCAACCCATTCACCACGCACACCACTTTCCACTTCGATCATAATAAAGCAGGAGAAGAACTCCAGGTTACCATCCAGGTATTTACCATTAGCGGTAAACTGATCAAAACTTTATTTGCTGAAACGGTTGCCTCAACAGGGCATTTCGACCAGGTTTCATGGGATGGGAGAGATGATTTTGGAGACCATATCGGGAAAGGGGTTTATGTGTATAAAGTGATCGTAAAATCCAATCAGGGAAAAAGTGCCGAACAATTTCAGAAACTTGTAATATTAAATTAATATGTTTGTACCCATTAAACAGTTCAAAATAGCACGTGGTTAATTTCATTCAATTGCATAGGCGGGGAAATAGCAAAAACCTTTTTTTGTATTTTACCATGGTTGGTTCTCTTAGTTTATTGGGTTTGTCGAAATCCGATGCTCAGAATCTTGTTAATACAGCATTCCGGGATCAACGGGCCATTACGACAGCGGTACCCTTTTTAATGATCTCTCCTGATGCACGGACCGGGGCACTTGGTGATGCAGGAGTTGCTCTCCCCGATAACCTGAATGCAATTCATTGGAACGCTGCCATGCTCCCATTCAATGAGAAAAAAGGTGCAGTCTCTCTTTCTTATACTCCTTGGCTTCGGGCACTTGTTCCCGATGTTTCACTCTCGTATCTTTCGGTTTATGGAAAAATAAATGACCGATCGGCTATTGCCGGATCACTCAGGTATTTTTCGTTGGGTGAGATTCAATTTACCGATATCGTTGGAAATTCTCTTGGCAATTTTACTCCCAATGAATTTGCAGCAGATGTGGCTTATGCGCAAAAATTATCCGAGAAATTTTCGGTCGGTATTGCTTTCCGATATATTTATTCAAATCTTGCAGGAGGCTTTAACCAGTCGCAAACGCCCATTCACGCAGGCGTTTCTTATGCCGGTGATATATCTTGCTATTATAAAGACGATACAAGGGTGAAAGGTTATAAAGTGAATTACGGATTCGGAGCTGCAGCAACAAACCTTGGAGCGAAGGTTACTTACACTTCGTCTCAATATGCTAATTTTATCCCGATGAATTTGAGAGTGGGCAGTTATGGACAGGTTGAAATTGATAAATACAACACCATCGCTTTGTTGCTCGATCTGGATAAATTAATGGTGCCCACCAATCCGGTTTATGCCACCGATGCAAGCGGAAATGTTCAATATAATTCAAGCAACCAACCTGTAATCTCAAAAGGCATGAACCCGAATGTTCCGGTCATCCAGGGAATGTTTCAATCTTTTTATGATTCACCCGGAGGATTCTCCGAGGAAATGTCAGAAATAAATATCAGCACCGGAATTGAATATTGGTATGATAAACAATTTGCGCTGCGTACCGGTTATTTTTATGAGAATCCAAATAAAGGAAACCGCAAATACATGACTTTCGGGATGGGAATCAAATATAACGTATTCGGATTGGATGCAGCGTATTTGATCTCGTTTGGGCAAAGAAACCCCCTCGACAATACGCTTCGCTTCACTTTCACTTTCGACTTCGATGCTTTCCGTACCCAGAACAAGAATACCGAAGAAAAGAAAGACGTTTTTGAAACGCCCGCCAATTAATTTTTTATGAGGATCGGATTTGGATTTGATGTTCACCGTTTATCCGAGAACAGCGATTTTTTTTTAGGCGGAGTAAAAATACCTCACACCAAAGGTGCAGTTGGACATTCTGATGCGGATGTTCTGATCCATGCCATCTGCGATGCGATGATTGGAGCACTTTCCCTCGGTGATATCGGTACTCATTTCCCGGATACGGATCAATCTATAAAAGGTATTGACAGTAAAGTAATTCTTGCCAAAGTGATGGAATTGATCACCAAAAAGAATTATTTTGTGGTTAATATCGATTCAACGGTTTGCCTCGAAAAACCCAAAGTGATGAAATATGCGTCTCAAATGAAAATTCTTATTTCTGCCATTTGTAAAATTGGGGCGGATGATGTTTCCATCAAAGCAACTACCAACGAACAGCTTGGTTTTATTGGCCGCGAGGAAGGCATTGCCGCTTACGCAGTTGTATTGCTCGATTCAAAAAAATAAGTTCCATTCATTTTTTCCCGGCTTGTTATTTAAATATCATCGCTTAATTTGCAGCGTTAATCGAACTGTATTTTCATGAAAGTTTTTAAATTCGGAGGAGCATCCGTTAAAAATGCCGATGCCGTAAAAAATGTTGCCGGGGTGCTGCAACTTTATCAAAATGATGAATTGCTGATCGTGGTTTCGGCCATGGGTAAAACTACCAACGCACTCGAAACCCTTGCCAGAGCCTATTTCAACAAAGACAAACAAAAAAATAAGATCTATAAGGAAATAAAAACTTTTCACGATGAGGTGATTGATGGGTTGTTGAAAAATAAATCAAGTCACGCGTATGACGACATTGAAAATTTATTCATTGAACTGGAGTGCATGCTCGAAACAAAACCCGAGAGCACGTTCGATTGTGTGTATGACCAGATTGTTTCTTATGGTGAAATTTTTTCAAGTAGAATAGTAAGCACGTATTTAAATGAAGCCGGAATCAAGAACCGCTGGATGGATGCTCAGAATTTTATTGTTACAGATAACAATTACCGTGAAGGCAGGGTGGACTGGGAGATCACCACTTCCATGATTTCGAGCAAACTGAAACCAATCGTTAAAAAACAAATGGTGGTGACACAAGGTTTTGTTGGACGAAGCCAAAACATGAAAACGGTTACACTCGGACGCGAAGGTTCAGATTATTCGGCAGCAATTTTTGCTTATGGTTTGGATGCAAAAGAAGTAACCATTTGGAAAGATGTGGATGGCGTGATGAATGCTGATCCGAAAAAATTTGTTCATGCTGTAAAACTCGATGCTCTGAATTATTCGCATGCGATTGAACTGGCCTATTATGGAGCCACAGTTATTCATCCTAAAACGATCCAGCCACTGCAAAGTAAGAACATTCCGCTGTATGTGAAATCATTTGTGAATCCGAAGGGAAAAGGAACTCTGGTAGCCAATAATTCCAAAGAAAAAAATATTCCCACGTTTATTTCAAAACCAGGTCAGGTTCTACTTTCCATTTCATCAAAAGATTTTTCATTCATCGTGGAAGATAACCTGAGCAAGATATTTGAATTGCTCGCTTCGCATAAAATTAAAATGAACCTCATGCAGAACTCAGCTATCAGCTTTTCGGTTTGTGTGGATAATTCAGGAGAGAACCTTCAGCAACTGAAATCCGAACTGGCAATAAATTTTGATATACGTTCGAACGATGAAGTGGAATTGCTCACCATCACGCATTACGATAACAAAGCCATTGCGAAGCTCACAAAAGGAAAAAATATTTTGCTGGAACAGCGAACCAGGGCAACCGTTCAATTTATTTTAAAATAGTAAAAACAATTCTCAGCGGACTCTGCGTATTTTTTTCAGCGTTCTCAGAGGTCAAATTTTTTATCGGCTAAAAAAAATGCACACCACATACCTTCTCACCGGCTCCAATATGGGCGATAGTCTTGCTAATTTGAATCGTGCACGTTTGATTATTGAAAAAAAGGTCGGTGAGATAAAAAAGATTTCGTCCGTTTATAAAACCGAACCATGGGGAAACAGAGACCAGCAAAGTTTTTTTAACGAGGTTTTGAAAGTTCATACCGAACTTGAACCGGATTCACTGTTAAAAACGATTCTCGAAATTGAAAAAGAAATGGGGAGAAGCCGCAATATAAAGTGGGAACCGAGGATCATCGATATTGATATTTTATTTTTCGATGACCTGATTTCAGATTCAATTGATCTGAAAATTCCACACCCTTTGTTGCAGGAAAGAAGGTTTACACTTGTTCCGATGAATGAGGTCGCCTCAGAATTTATTCATCCTGTTTTCAAAAAAAGTATTTCCCGGCTTCTTTCCGAATGTTCCGATACAGGGAACGTGGAAAAGTTGTAAGTTACTTTTCTTTTTCGTTGTTCACATTTGCATCAAAAGTTTGTGAGTTAGTGAAATAGTGAGTTAGCGAGTGATTATTTTAACTCACTAACTCACTAACTCACGAATTCACCAGTTCAAATATGTTCAGTCTGCCAAATTACCAGTTCATTGCAATCGAAGGAAATATCGGTGCGGGAAAGACTTCGCTTGCGCAAAAGCTGAGTGCAGATTTCAACGCTAAAATCCTTCTCGAGGAATTCGAGGACAATTCTTTTCTGCCGAAGTTCTATGAAGACAACCGCAGGTATGCCTTTCCGCTCGAAATGAGTTTTCTTGCTTCACGATTCAACCAACTCAAGAAAAAATTATTTGAGTGGGATATGTTCCAGCAATTTGTGATCAGCGATTACATCTTTGCCAAGTGTTTGTTGTTTTCTAGAGTCACGCTTGACGATGACGAATATAATTTGTACATGCGGTTGTTCGAGATCATCAATGCACAAATGCGCCAGCCGGACTTGTTGGTCTATCTTCATTGCCCGATTGAAAAACTGAAATGGAATATTGAGAACCGCGGACGCGAGTATGAGAAAAATATTTCGGAAGATTATTTAAAAAATCTGAATGAAGCATATATGAATTACCTTCACTCGAATCAGCACCTGCGAATTCTGCTGATCGATTGTACTCAAATTGATTTTGTGAGTAATGAAGAGCATTATTTGTCGGTAAAATTGCTTATCTGCAAGGACTACGAGCCGGGAATTCACCAGGTCGTAGTGTAAGTTGATTCGTTGATAGGTTAATAAGTTTAAATGTTTAGAGTTTTTAGTTTAGAGTTTTTCAGTTTCTGGTCGGCTGGAAACAACCAATTCCTTTAACTAAAACTAATAACCGTATCAACTATATCTAAGAACTAACAACTAATAACCAAATTGACTATTGACTAATGACAAATGACGGAGCAACAATCCTCAGCATCCACTATCTGCCTTGTATAACCTGGTTTAGAAATTTTTTACAAAACGAAAATATTATCCTTGATCAACACGAACATTTCATTAAACAAACGTACCGCAACCGTTGCATTATTCTTTCAGCAAACGGGCCGCTGGCTCTCACTATACCGGTGAAGAAAATAAAGCATCATATTCCAATGCATGAAATGGAAATTGAAAATGATTTCAACTGGCAGAAGCAGCATTGGGAAGCCATTCGCTCGGCTTACAACACGTCACCATTTTTTGAACACTATACACATCATTTCGAAAAGTTTTATCAAAATGAATTCAACCATTTATCAGAGTTCAATCTTGAATTGATAAAAGTTTGTTTAAATATTTTGAAAGTGGAAATGGAAATTCGCTTAACCGATACTTACGTTCATTCACCGGCAGAAGGCACAGATTGGCGGCAAGCAATCCATCCAAAGAAAAAATCAGGAGAAAATTTCAAGCCGTATTTGCAGGTTTTTGCTTCAAAGTTTTCTTTTGTTCCAAATTTGAGTGTGGTGGATTTGTTGTTTAACCAGGGAACGAAAGCGGGAGAGTATTTTTTATGATTTGATATTTTATTAATTAATTTTGATTGATGAAATTGAAACTTCTGTCAATCTTAATTTTTCTTTTTACAGGCTTTATTTTTTTATTGGGTTGTAATAAAAACAACAGTTCTTCTGGTTGTCCAAGTTATCAGGAAACAACATACAATATAGCTTCTTTAGACAGACAGGTAATCCCTTATAAAGGAAATGATACAATAAAACTTCTAAATGTCATGCTTAACCAAACAGCCATTTTTATCGGTAAGGGTTTTGATACGATATATACTAAAGTAGATGAAAGTTATGACCCTGGATGTCCATGGACAACTGTAGCTAAATGCCAATCTATTCAAACAAAATACATTAGCGCAAATTACTCACTCCCCCTAATCGTTACTCAAACTTTGGCTACAACAGCTACTAGTATAATAGTTATTAATTTTAATAATGCCGAATTTTCATTTTGGGGCGATAAGGGATCACACCATGATTTAGACTCTTTAAATATTAATGGAAAACTATATACTAATATTTATTTTATTCATC
>JBIOHI010000015.1:0-17439 GCA_044448845.1 Bacteroidia bacterium | reverse complement strand
GTTATGGAACTTCAAGCGATATTCTTACCACTAAAATTTTAACTAAGTTAGGAACTAAATAGATTGTTGGGGATTCATAAAAATAAAACCACGTTTAAATTTTTTTTATATTTACCGATGTTGATTTAAAACTCATGGAAAAAATTAATATCCTCGGAGAAGAGGAAAATGCGGAAATCAAAACTCTTTATGGGAAATACCTTGAAAACCCTGATTCGGTTCAGGATAACTGGAGAATATTTTTTGAAGGTGTGGAATTTGCACAACTTAATCCGGGTGAGTCGGAAGCTGAATTCGCTCCAGGCAAGGTAAAACAAGAGTTCAAGGTAATCAATTTGATTAATGGTTATCGCAACCGCGGACATTTATTTACTAAAACAAATCCTGTTCGCGAACGGAGAAAATATTCTCCCACACTTGATATTGAAAATTTTGGATTGAGTGAAAGTGATCTTGAAAGTGTTTTTCATTCGGGTTCGCTGATTGGAATTGGTGAAGCAAAACTGAAAGATATTATTGAACACCTGGAAGCAACTTATTGTGCAAGTATTGGTGCTGAATATAAATACATCCGTACTCCTGAAGTGGTGGATTGGCTTGAAAAAAAAATGGAAAGCACGCGTAACGGCAAACATTTTTCCATGGAAGAAAAGAGGCGCATCCTCAAAAAAATAAATGAAGCTGTTGCCTTCGAAAGTTTCATTCATACAAAATTTGTCGGGCAAAAAAGGTTTTCAATTGAAGGATGCGAAGGGCTGATTCCAGCGCTGGATGCGGTGATTGAAACAGGTGCTGAAATAGGCATCAGTGAATTCGTGATCGCAATGTCGCATCGCGGAAGATTGAATGTTCTCGCAAATATTCTCGGAAAATCTTACGAAGAGATATTCAGCGAGTTTGAAGGGTTGGAATTTAATGAACAGACTTTTGCCGGTGATGTGAAATATCACCTGGGTTTTTCAAGTGAACACACAACCGTAACCGGTAAACAAGTTCAATTAAGTGTTGCGCCAAACCCATCGCATCTCGAAGCAGTTGATCCGGTAGTGCAGGGAATGGTGCGTTCAAAAATTGACGACATTCATGACGGAAATGAAAATAAAATTGTTCCGATCCTGATTCATGGTGATGCTGCAATTGCGGCACAAGGTGTCGTTTACGAAGTAATTCAAATGTCCCAATTACGCGGATTTAAAACAGGAGGAACCATTCATTTTATTGTCAATAATCAAATTGGTTTCACAACGAATTACCTCGATGCACGTTCTTCAACATACTGCACCGATGTGGCGAAAGTTACCCTGTCACCGGTTTTTCACGTGAATGCCGATGATGTGGAAGCACTGGTTTACACCATTGAGTTAGCATTGGAATTTCGTCAAAAATTTCACCGTGATGTTTTTATTGACATGCTTGGTTACCGGAAATACGGGCACAACGAAGGTGATGAGCCGCGGTTTACGCAGCCACTTCTTTATAAAGCCATTGCCTCGCATCCGAATCTCAGAGAAATTTATACTAAAAAATTACTAGCAGAAGGTGAGATCGAATCGAATATGGTGAAAGAAATGGAAAGTGAATTCAAAACACTTTTGCAAAAGGACCTTGAAATTGCAAAGCAGGCCAAAACAATTTCAGTTCACGCAAGCGTTCCAAACAAATGGGATAAACTTCGAATTGCAGAAAAAAAAGATTTTGACTTTTCCCCTGAAACAGGAGTTGACAAAAAAAGCCTGGTTGATATCGGAATAAATATTTCTTCTCTTCCCGAAGGGAAAAAGTTTTTTGATAAAACGATAAAATTATTTTCTGACCGCAAGGTGATGATCGAAAGCGGAGAGAAAATAAACTGGGCGATGGCGGAGTTACTTGCTTACGGAACATTGGTAGGTGAAGGTTTCCCCGTTTGGTTTTCAGGCCAGGATGTGGAGCGGGGAACATTTTCTCACAGGCACGCTGTCGTTCCGGTTGAGGACAGCGAAGAGCAATACATTCCGTTGAACAACATCAGTAAATCACAATCAAAATTTTATATCGTAAATAGTTTGTTAAGTGAATTTGCTGTTCTAGGATTTGAATACGGCTACGCTTTATCATCTCCAGATACGTTGGTAATTTGGGAAGCACAATTCGGTGATTTCTCAAACGGAGCGCAAGTAATTATTGACCAATATTTGAGCAGTGCCGAAGATAAATGGAAACAAATGAATGGTATTGTTTTGTTGCTTCCTCATGGTTACGAAGGACAGGGAGCAGAACACTCGAGTGCCCGGATAGAAAGGTTCCTTCAGCTTTGTGCCGGAAACAATATGCAAATTGTGAACTGTACAACACCGGCAAATTTTTTCCATGTTTTGAGAAGGCAGTTGAAAAGAGATTTCCGAAAACCGTTAATAGTTTTCACGCCTAAAAGTTTGCTGCGCCATCCTAAATGTATTTCCAATTTGGATGAATTGGCATCAGTTAAATTCAAGGAAATTATTGATGATGCAACAGTTAAAGCAAGTGATGTAAAACGTGTCGTACTTTGTTCCGGAAAAATTTATTATGATTTGATTGAACATAGAGAGCACCTCTCCCCTAACCCCTCTCCAAATGGAGAGGGGAATAGTACCGCCACCCCTTCTTCAAAGAAAGAGGGAAATTTGCGCGGTGGTTCCCCCCTCTCCCACGGGATAGGGGCCGGGGGAGCGGTTGCAATTATCCGGCTCGAACAACTTTATCCTTTCCCGGAAAAACAATTTCAAGAACTTGTAACGAAATATAAAAATGTAAACGAATGGATCTGGGTGCAGGAAGAACCGGAAAATATGGGAGCACGGAGTTTTCTTCTGAGAAGAGTAAAAGACGTTTCATTAAAATTAATTTCGCGACCTGAAAGTGCAAGCCCGGCAACAGGTTCGCATCATGCACACGAACGTGAACAAAAAGCCTTGATTGAACAGGTGTTTGAATAAAATTCGATTTCAGACTAAAGGTTCTTTGACCCTGTTCGTTTCTATCTTAATGCTTCACGACATGCGTGGCAAGAGACTTCACAGCAAACAAAGTGCTTAGCAACATAAAAAAAGCTCCTGCTAAAAATGCTGCTCCGGGAAAATAAACGGGTGCATCTTTCGCAGTAAAAATTGAAAATAAATTTGTCATCAAAAGAGGTCCAATAATAGAAGTTACGCTCATCAAACTTGTAAGTATTCCTTGCAATTCGCCTTGTTCATTCGCAGGAACCTGGTTACTCATGATCCCCTGCAGTGCCGGTCCGCAAATGCCTCCCAGGCAATATGGAATTAAAAACACGAACATCATCCAACTTTGATTGGCAAAAGCAAATAACACCAAAGCTATTGTGTACAATGACAATCCAACGTAAACTGATTTTTTTTGTCCAAGCCACGGAGAAATAAAACGCATTAATCCTCCCTGAACTACTGCCACCAAAACACCTACAACACCAAGAGAATAACCTACCATTGCTTCGTTCCATTTAAATCGTTCCATTGTAAAAAAAGGCCATGTACTTTGCACCGAATGAGCTGCTATATAAATGCAAACAATTGAAGCCACAAGACCGGAAACAACAGGATATTTTTTTAATTGCAATAGTGATCCAACCGGATTTGCACGTTTCCAGTCAAAAGATCTGCGATGTTCCTTGTCTAAAGATTCGGGTAAAATAAAATATCCGTAAAGCCAGTTGATCAAGGTTATTGCAGCGGCAGTATAAAAAGGCACACGTGAACCGAATTGTCCTAAAACTCCACCGGTAACAGGTCCGATAATGAATCCCAAACCGAAAGCTGCACCGATCATTCCGAAATTTTGTGCGCGTTTTTCGGGTGTGCTGATATCTGCAATGTAAGCGGTGGCAGTTGTAAAACTTGCCCCTGTAATTCCAGCAATGATCCTTCCGGCAAACAACCATGCGATATTTGGTGCAAGTGCAAGAACAAGATAATCCAATCCAAATCCAAAAAGTGCAAATAAAATAATTGGTCTTCGTCCGAAACGGTCGCTTAAATTTCCAAGTACCGGAGAAAATACAAATTGCATGATGGCAAATGAGAACATCAGCCAGCCACCGTAAATAGACGCATCACTCATTGTTCCGCCAACAAGCTCTGAAATAAGTTTCGGCATTACCGGAATAATAATTCCGAATCCGGTAACATCAATTAATAAAGTAACAAAAATAAATCCTAAAGCAGGTTTTCTTTTTTCTGACATCGTCTAATTATTTTATGGGTTAGATAAAACGTGAATGGCAAAAATAATTCTTTCTACGGTTTTTTTTTGAGTCTGATTGAATAGTTTCAAATAAAATTATTATGTATCTTTTACAAAAATATTTCTTACTAAATCTATGACACCTTCCCTAACCCTTCCTTGTTAGGAAGGGAATTTGTTCGCGTTAACGACAAACGAAGTCCTCCCTATTTTAAGGGAGGATTTAGGTGGGTGTTACAAAAACTCGTACCCGATATCCCGCCTGAAATATTTTCCCTCGAAAGAGATTTTCTTCGCATTTTTTATTGATTGGGAAACGGCTTCTTGTAAATCATTTCCAAAAGAGGTGATGGCCATCACCCTGCCCCCATTCGTGACCAATTCGTTTTTATCATTTCGTTTGGTTCCTGAATGAAATACGATGGAATTTTCGCATGCTTCCGCTCCGAAGATTATTTTTTCCTTTTCGTATTCGCCAGGATATCCTTTGGAAACAAGCATCACCGTTGCTGCGCATCGTTCATCAACTTCCAATTTGTATTCATTTAATTTTCCTTCCGCACACGCTTTCATCAATTCCACAAAATCAGATTTTATTCTTGGTAACACCACTTCCGTTTCCGGGTCGCCCATCCGGCAATTGTATTCGATCACAAACGGATCGTCTCCAACTTTCATTAAACCTATAAAAATAAATCCTACATAATTTATGTTTTCATTTTTCAATCCGTAAATGGTTGGCTTAATAATTCGATCTTCCACTTTCTTCATAAAATTTTCCTCCGCAAACGGAACCGGTGAAACGGCACCCGTTCCACCGGTGTTCAATCCTGTGTCGCCCTCTCCTATCCGTTTATAATCCTTTGCCGAAGGAAGAATTTTATACTTGTTTCCATCACTCAAAACAAAAACCGACAATTCAATTCCTTTCAGAAATTCTTCTACGACAACTTTCGAACTTGCATCTCCGAATTTTTTTTCGCTTATCATTGATCGCAATTCTGCAACCGCTTCTTCATTGGTTTCGCAAATCAAAACACCTTTGCCTGCAGCGAGTCCATCGGCTTTCAAAACAACAGGGAGTGAATGATTTTTAACGTATTCAATTCCTTCTGAAATATTTTCTTTTTCAAAAGTTTTATACGATGCAGCCGGGATTTTATATTTTTTCATGAACGCTTTGCTGAAATCTTTGCTGCCTTCCAGTTGCGCTCCGATCTTATCGGGTCCGATGAATCCAATCGATCTTAATTTTTCATCAGCAGAGAAATGATCACGGATTCCTTTCACTAAGGGTTCTTCAGGACCAACAATTACCAGATCAATTTTATTTTCATCACAAAATGCTCCGACCTCAGAAAAATCATTCGAATCACCCTTTACATTTGTTCCGTGCATGGCGGTTCCTGGGTTTCCGGGCATGATGAACAATTTATCACAAAGTTTGCTTTCTGAAATTTTATATGCAAATGCATGTTCGCGCCCTCCCGAACCGATTAAAAGAATTTTCATTTAAAGAAATTATTTGGGCGAATATAATGCAGGAAAAGAGATTGGAAAAAAGGGTTATTTATTTCTGTCAAATGAAAAACTCAATTTTAATTACAGGAAAAATTAAGAGTTACACTATTCAAATTAGCTCCCGTACTGTCAATTACACTGAATTTCGTAGGAAGGTTGTTATTGTCAAATGTGTAATTTACTCTAAGATTTTGATTAGAGCCACTTGCTAAAAACTTTATTGAAACCGGAAAATTGGTTGAATTCTTACCGAATAATCCAGTTGAAATATAACTATCTCCGCCATAACCAACCCCCACAATTGCAATATTTGTTTTGTTGACAATATTATTGTAAGTCATTGTCAAGGTTCCATTATCCTGTGTTCCCGAAGGTCCGGTTGTATAAGAATGTTGCGCGGTTAAGTTGCCATTTGACCATGTATAATCGGCCACTTGACTTTGACCCGGAGGAGATATGGGGGCAGACTGTTTTATCAGAAAACCATTGGCATCATAATAAAAATTCATCACATTTGTTCCGTTAACGCTTTTGTTTACCAAACCATTACTCAACGAAAGTGTATCCCAACTCAAATTATGGAACATGTAAACAGTGGTTGAGTTCACATAATTATAAATAATGCTGTCGCTTCCTTTCATGGAACTTAATTTACCATCTTTTTGATAGGTGAATTGATCGGAAGCACCTCCGCTTGTCTGGTCTGAGATCAATTTACAAAACGTATTTGCCGGATTATTACCCGATGGTGAGGCATTTTCTTTGGAACAGTTCATTTGTGCCAAAAGCAATAAAAAAATAATACTTATTGCTGTAATTTTTTGGAGTGTGTTTTTCATAGAAATAGTATTAGCTTCAACAATACTGTTTTTATACTAAAATAAAAATGATATGAAATGAAAGTTAGATTATTGCGGTGGCGTGTAATTATACTCAGTCTTTATCTGATCCAAAGTTTTATCCAGGATTTTCACCACCATTTTTATATCCTGGTAAGGCCGGTTGTTTGTTGGGTTGTTCGGCTGTGCCACGATCAGGTTTGCCACATCCATTCCTTTAATGATCTGACCGAAAACCGTGTACGCACCGTTCAGGCTTGGTGTTCCGGCAGTTGGTATCACAATATAAAACTGCGAACCGTTTGAAGCCTTTGCCGGATTGTTATCTCTTGCAGCACCAACCGCACCATAAACATGTTTGAATTTCGTGGCATTGATCTCAGCCGGAATGGTCCACGGAGGCCCGCCCGTGCCATCGTTTGTTGTATCCTTGTCTTTTGAATTCGGGTCACCGCCCTGTATTACAAAATTCTGAACAATTCGATGAAAGGTGGTACTGTCGAAAAAATTCGTGTCAGCCAATGCCAGGAAATTTGCGCGGTGAAGCGGTGTTTGTTTATAAAGCCACATGTACATGCTGCCGAAACTTGTTTTTATTTCGATGATCTTTTCAGTGACCGTCACACTTACTTCAGCAGATTTGCTGCTCTCCGTTCCTTTTGAATTATATGCTGAAACCCTGAAATAGTAGGTTGTTCCGCTGATCAACCCGGTATCGAGGAAAGCAGTGAAACTTAATAAACCTGTTGCCAGTATTTTTGAAGGATTCGTGACGGTATCGGAATAAAGTTTATAACCCACCAGGTCAGTTTCCGTGTTTGCATTCCATTTGAGCCGGATCTTCGAATCCCATGTGAATGTAGCCGATAAACCTGTAGGTGCGCCAATCGTGACTGGAGCCGGTTGCACGTTAGACTGGCTGTCTTCTTTCTTGCAGCCAAGAATAACAAATCCGGTGACCATCAAAATCAAAAATAAATTCTTCATATATTTTTTATTAGGGTTCTCAAAAATATCAATTATCAGCATACTTTTGAAGAAAAAATAATTTGAACTTCGATACCTCAGGAATATTTAACATGGTTGCCAAGACCCAGTTCGGGCTGGAAGAGATCCTTGCCGGTGAACTTGAGGCTTTGGGTGCAACAAACCTCGAAACGCATAACAGGGCAGTAAGTTTCAGCGGTGATAAAGCCGTGATGTATAAAGCCAATTTGTATTCACGTACCGCATTGAAAATTTTAGTTCCGCTTGAAAAATTCAAAGCAAAGAACGATAAAGATCTGTATGAAGAAGTGCGCAGGATCAACTGGGATAAGTACCTCGATGTGAACGATACCTTTGCCATTGACGGGATACTGAAATCGGAATATTTTAATCATTCGCAGTACATCGCATTGAAAACGAAAGATGCCATAGCCGACTGGTTCCGTGAAAAATTCGACATGCGCCCGAGCGTGGATGTGATCAATCCCACCTTGCGTCTGAATCTGCACATTAACCAGGATGATTGCACGCTTTCGCTCGACAGCTCCAATGAATCGCTCCACAGGCGCGGTTACCGTGGAGAAAGTACGATCGCCCCGCTGAATGAAGTAACGGCTGCCGGTTTGATCTTACTCACCGGTTGGAACGGGAAAGGGAATTTTGTGGACCCGATGTGCGGAAGCGGAACCATCCTGATCGAAGCTGCGATGATCGCGAAAAACATTCCTGCGAATTATTTGCGCAAACAATTTGGTTTCGAGACCTGGAAAGATTTTGATTCCAAGTTGTGGAAGCATATCAAAGAAGAAGCGAAAGCAAACATTAGAAAAAGTGAAGCGGTTTTTACAGGAAGCGACAGTGTTTTTAAAGTGATCGATATCGCGCGCGCAAATATTGCGCGCGCGAACCTTTCTGACGACATCAAGGTCAGCAACATCCGTTTTGAAGAAATGAAACCGCCTGTTGATGGAGGTATCATGGTAATGAATCCGCCATACGGAGAAAGGCTTGAAGTGGAAGAGATCAACGCATTCTATAAAATGATTGGTGATAAACTGAAGAAAGATTATAAAGGTTATGACGCTTGGATATTTTCCTCCAACAAGGAAGCGTTGAAAAAGATCGGGCTTCAGGCATCCAAAAAATTCATGCTGTTCAACGGCCCGCTTGAATGCAAATTTCACCGGTATTCCATTTACGAAGGAACCCGGGATCCGAAAAAATTACAAAAACAAATCTCATCAGAATGAAAAAACTATTTGTCATTGGTTTCGTTTTAATTTTAAGCAGTTGCGGAAAAACGTCAGCAACTCTTGAACACGTGTCATCAAACGGCAAAGTGAAAATAAACATTACCGGCTCAAGACCGATGGCAACTGAGGCGTGGCAGGTAGTGATGAAAGTAAAGTCGTATAACTTCAAAGAACAAGAACTGGTTTTCGAAGTGAATGCTTCCGACATCAATAAAGAAACGGTTAGTTTTAAATGGGAGAATGAAAACAATTGCCTCATCATTTTCAAACAATCGGATAACAGCTCGCGAATATTTTCCCTGCTTGCCTCTCCATCCGAATTTGAATTAAGACACGTATCCGATAATCCTTAAATAAAATGAAGAATATCTGTTTAATCACCTTTGCCTTTTTAATTTCTTTTTGCAGCGAAGACAGAAGTCCGAAGAAACGACAGGCTGCAGAATTACCTGCAGTGCAGCCGCCCCCGGCTGTTTATCCGAAAGAAAATTTCGAGAAGGGAAAGATCGTTCCTTCTATGAATTTAAAAAGCGACACCACTCAGAATTTTGCGTTTTACCTACCCACCGTTTATTCAGATTCGGCAAAATTCCCTTTGATCATTTTCTTCGACCCGCATGGAGAAGGAACAGTTCCGCTTAAATTATATAAAGACCTGGCTGAAAAACACCATTACATTTTGATCGCTTCCAATTCATCTAAAAACGGATTGGATGCTAACACTGCAAATCGAATCGCCAACAACCTGGTGAATGAAGTGATGGGACGGTTTTCAACCGATAAATTTAAGATCACGCTCTGCGGATTCAGCGGAGGAGCTAAGGTAGCCCTTTCGGCCGGAGGAGATATCCCGGCAGTTTCAACTATCATTTATTGTGGGGCAGCTATCCAGTTCCAACCAAGCCACCCGGTGAATCTTTTAGGATTTGCAGGAAAAAGAGACATGAACTACACGGATGTGGTAGTTTTTGAACAAAGCCTGAAAGATGCACCGATGAAACATTTCCTGGTGGAATGGAACGGCAAACATGAATTCCCGCGAGCGGAAGTTTTTAAAGATGCCTTCGAATTCCTCAACAAGGGCGAAATCGAAAATTCTGAAAAGAAAAAAGTCACTATCACGCGGCAACAACTCGAAGAAGAACAGAAACTGAAACAAAAATATTCCGAAGCGTTTCAGAAAAAAGACCTCAACTGGTGGTTCAACGATATGTTAACGCTGAGAGCTCATAAAAACAATCTCATGAATGAACGGTTGCTTGGTTTTGTTTCTCTTGCTTGTTACACGATTGTAAACAATGCCCTGGAACATAATGACGAGAAAGCTGCCGAATATATTTTGCAGATCTATAAAATGGCTGATCCGGATAATCCTGCTGTAAAAGATTTTGAGAATCAGATAGCGAAAAGGAGACAGAAGAAATAATAAACAAAATAATTGAAAAATTAATCTGAGAAAAACGGTGTACTGCGGCAATCCCGGCTTATAACCTTTTCCTGATTTTTATCTGTCATTATGTGAATTTCCAAAAATCCATTACGTTTGAATTCTTATAAAAATAAAACAAATAATCGAAGATGAGTGAGTCATTTGACCCTGAGCAGAATTACGGGGAAAGTAAAAAGGCAATCGGGTATGTTAGCAGGAAGGAAGCCACACAAGCCGATTACGACCGGATCGGTTTCATGTCGGGGCTGGAAGTGCACCAGCAATTATTAACAAAGAGAAAATTATTTTGCCGTTGCCAGGCCGGTAAATTCAACAAACATGATGATTTTGATGCCGAGATTGTTCGCCACATGCGGCCAACATTAAGCGAACTTGGCGAATATGACGGGACCGCCTTGATGGAATTTCGCACACGAAAAAATATTGTTTACCGGATAAAAAATGAGACTGCCTGCACGTATGACGTGGATGACACTCCTCCATTTGCGATCGATCCTGTTGCGCTTGAGATCGCACTGGAAATTTCTATCTTAAACAAACAAAATATTGTGGGCGAAGTTCACATCACGCGCAAACAATACTTAGATGGCAGCATTCCTGCAGGTTTTCAGCGAACAGCGATTCTTGGGGTCGGTGGAAAAATTCAACTGAAAAACAAAACGATCAATTTAATTCAACTCAGTATCGAAGAAGATTCTTGCCGCGAAATTTCGGATGTAGGTCACTTGCGTGTTTATAAGACCGACCGTCTCGGAATGCCGTTGATCGAAACTGTTACCTATCCCGAATTTAAAAACCCGGATGAAGTAAAGGAAGGTGCCGATTATATTCGTTTTTTAAACCGCAGCACAGGAAAAGTACGAACCGGAATTGGCTCCACACGTGCCGATGTGAACGTAAGTTGCAAAGGCGGAACCCGCGTGGAGATCAAAGGCGTGGCGCATACCAGCTGGATGCCTGAGCTCACGCACAACGAATCTTTCCGCCAATTTGCCCTGCTCCATGCACGGGATCTGCTGAAGAAAAAAATTCAGGACACTAAAAACTGGAAACTAAATGCCGTTGAGATCAGTTCCGAACATTTCGATTTCAATTATCAACCGCTTTCGGACACCAGCAAACATCAACATAAAATTATTGCGATCGGATTACCCGGATTCAAAGGAATCCTCTCTCATTTCACTCAGCCGGGAAAAATGTTTGCCGATGAGATCGCAGACCGTTTGAAAGTGATCGCTTGCCTCGAAAGGCCAAACATGATCCATTCGGAACAGTTCACCAAACTTGTTTCGGGGAACGATATCCAAAATATTTCCGAAATAGTAAAATGCAAAAAGGAAGACGCCTGGATCGTTTTATGGGGACCGGAAGGTGATATGAAAACTGCAGTTGAAACGGTTGAAGAAAGATGCCGCATGGCTTTCGAAGGAATCCCGAATGAAACGAGAAAATCATTCGAGGATGGTACCACGATCTTTGAACGTGTGCTTCCGGGAGCGGATCGAATGTATCCCGACACCGATTCCGCACCGATTCCGTTGAAGAATGAATACATTGAAACACTGAGAAAAAGAATCCCTGTTGATATTTATGAACGCATGCAACAACTGAGGTCATGGAAAGCTCCCCAGGATACATTTACGTATATCTTAAAAAAGAATTTGATCCCGCTCATTGAAAAGATAAATAAGGAACTGGGGATCGATCATCGCTATTCCTCGACATTTCTGGGCCATAAAATGAAATTCATCGAAAATAATTTCAAAACATCCGATGAGTTTTCCTACGATAATACTTTTGACCTGTTCAAATTCATCAAAGAGAAAAAACTGGATTTCGGTATTGCCGAAAAAATGCTGACCGAATATTACCAGCATCCTAAACTCGATTTTGATTCGGTGCTGACATACATTCAATTCAAGCCGGTTTCAAAAAAAGAGATCACCGATAAAATCCCTTTTCTGAAGGCTAAATTCAAAGAAATAAAGATTTCCAGGAAAGATGTGGATGCAAAATGGATCATGGGACAAGTGAGTGAACTTGCTTTGGGTAATATGAGTTTGAAGGAGTTGAGTAAAACGATAAAATAATTCGGGTAATCATTTATCGGTGTAAAGTAATCGGTACGAATATGGAATATGTAAAAAGTTTTAGAGATTTGGAAGTTTATAAATTTTCACGGCAATTGTCGAAAGAGATATTTGAAGTTTCAAAAAAGTTTCAGAAAGAAGAAATGTATGCCCTTACTGACCAGGTCAGGAGATCCTCAAGGTCTGTTGGTGCGCAGATTGCTGAAGCGTGGGGTAAAAGAAAATATGAAAAGCATTTCATTAGTAAATTAACTGATGCGGATGCAGAACAATTAGAAACGCAGCATTGGATAGAAACTGCATTGGACTGCTCTTATATTTCAACAGAAATTGCTGATAACTTATTAAAACAATATTTTTCAATTGGAAAAATGTTAAATTCTATGATGAACAAAGCAGAGTTCTTTTGCAACCGATTACCAATTACCGATAACCGATAACCATAAACAAATGACTGAAGACATTTTCCAGGGATACAAAGGGCAGGCTCTTGAAGTTTTAAAGAAATATTCCGCACGGGTGTGGGCGGCTGTAGATGTAGAAACGAGCCGCGGGCTATTCCAGGGCACCATTCTCCCCCGTGCTGAGAATAACGATGACGAACATATTGTTCTCAAAATTATTACCGGTTATAATATTGGTGTCGATATCAACACGATCTCCGGCATCAAAGAAACAGGATACAAAAAAGCAAATTACCAGATCCCCGAAAAAGATTTTCCGAAACAAAAGGTTTGCCCAATGTAAAACTTCTCGGAACCGGTGGAACCATCGCATCACGTCTCGATTATCGAACCGGAGCGGTGATCCCGGCTTTCTCTCCCGGAGAATTGTACGGTGCAGTTCCTGAACTTGCCGATATCTGTAACCTGGATACGGAAAAGATCTTCGCGGTTTTCAGCGAGAACATGGGGCCGAAACAATACATCGCTTTGGCCCAGGCGATCGAAAAAGAAATTAAGAAAGGCGTGGACGGTATTGTGATCGGGCATGGAACAGATACATTGCAACATACCGCAGCCGTGCTTTCTTACATGGTTCAGAATCCCCCGGTACCAATTATTCTGGTAGGCTCGCAACGCTCTTCAGATCGCCCGAGTTCGGATGCCGCATTGAATCTGATGCATGCGATGAACACCGCCGGGAATTCTGACATTGCCGAAGTAATGGTTTGTATGTTCGGGCCAACATCCGATGAATACGGTTTGCTGCATCGCGGAACACGCGTGAGAAAAATGCATTCATCCTATCGTTCCACTTTCCGAACCATTGGGGATACACCGGTGGCACGTGTAACACGAAAAGAAATCATCCCGATAAAAACAGAATATAATCACCGCAGGAAAGACCGCGATGTGAAAGTGGTTCCCTGTTTCAGCGAGAAAGCAACCATGCTTTATTATTATCCGGGAATGAAACCGGATGTGATGTTTGCCATGATCGATGCGGGCTACAAAGGGATCGTGATCATCGGAACCGGTTTGGGACACGTGAACAAAGAATTGTATCCGGCCATTGTTTGTGCAAAAGAAAAAGGCGTTTCGGTTTTCATGACCGTGCAAACCATTTGGGGATACGTGCACATGTTCGTGTACGACACCGGGAGAGATATGATGGCAAAGGGAGTGGTGCCACTTGGAAATATGCTGCCTGAAACGGCTTACATCAAATTGGGCTGGGTGCTTGGACAAACCGAAGATCCTGCAGAAGTAAAAAAAATAATGCTCACTCCTGTTTGCTCCGACATCACCGAACGAGAGCCTTACAACGGTTACATCGTGCTACAGGGCGGAGTTCCCGAGGTAGATGAGTTTGTTCGGAAAGTACACAAGTGAACTGATTTATTTTCTTTTGAAAATAACCCGCACGGTCGTGCCTTTATTTTCTTCGCTCTCAATAAATAATTTCCCACCGCTCTTCTCCGTAAATTCCTTGCAAATCATTAAACCGATCCCGGTCCCCTTTTCATTTGATGTCCCGAAAGTTGTGTAATAGGATTCACCTTTGAAGATCATATCAAGCTTCTCTTTTTGTATTCCGATGCCTGTGTCGGCCACCGTGATCTCAACATGTTCCGGGTTGGATGAATTTGTATTGACTGAAACAGTTCCGCCCTTTTTGGTGAATTTAATGGAATTGGCTATCAGGTTCCGGATGATAAGGTCAAAGTGATTTGAATCAATATATATCGTATCATCCGAAGTGATTTCATTTTTCAGCGTCAACCCTTTTTCATTGGCAACCGGAAGATATAATTCAACTATCCAGTCAATTCTTTGACGCACGTCAATTATTTCAGGCATTGCAAAAATTCCACCCATCTGGCTCCGGCTCCACTGCAAAAGATTTTCGATCATTTGGGTCATTCCCTCCACGTTCTTCCTGATACTCCGGATGAATAATTTCGTTTCATCGAAATCAAGCTTATCTTCCTTCAGCAGATCAAACAGATCTTTCAGGGTGATCATCGGGCCCCGTATATCATGAGCAATGATGGAGAACAGTTTATCTTTAATAGTGTTCGATTGTTCCAATTTACATTTTTCTTCATTTAGTTCCTTTGTGCGCAGGTCCACCTTTTCCTGGAGTGTTGCGTTTGCTTCAACCAGATTTTTGGAGAGCGCCTCCACCGTATTCAATGCGGTTGCAAATCTTTTGTTGATGATAATTGCCTGTATCAAAACAAAACTGAAAGCAGCATACGGTACCACGAAGGCAGAAATAATAAGCTCCTGGCTGTACAACATATCATTGATCCCTGTAATGAAGATGACAACAAAACCGGTGAGCATCAGTATAGCATGATCTCTTTTTCTTACCACCGCCCTGATGATGACCGTCAAATAATAAAAAAGCTGGAACGCGGCAAACAACAGGTACGGAGGAATAACATAGCATGAAACCGAAATGGGTGCAAAAAGCGCAAATGCTGAAATCAAAATGTTTGCATAAAAGATCCAATTGCTGAAACGTAAACTGGATTCTTTAGGAAAAAAATGATGAAAATATTTACCTCCAAAACCGATCATCATGAACAGGGAAATGAATTCGAGCCGAACCAGCCATTCCCAGCTTACAGGTACCTCCATTTGCCGCACCGGTATTTCCCCGGTGGTCGCGAGCCTTACGGCAAGCATCAGGCAGAACAAGGAAAAATGCATTACCGCCCTGTCGAAACGGTTTGTGAAAAACAACAGGAACTGGTAAAAGAACATGATCAGCATGGCCCCGATGAACATAGTGCTTAGGTACATGACGTATTCTTTATTTTTCAGGATGCGTTCGGGGCTGCCTATGGTTGTAAAATACCATATCCCGCCTTTCTTATAATCGAAATTGGCGACCTCAAAAACAATCTCCACCGTATCCGACCGGGTATAAAACACGAAATACTGCGGATTGTAATCAGGTACATTTTTTTCAGCCAGCGTATCAAACTTACCCGCCTTGCCTCTCAATCTTCCGTTGACATAAAAATTATAATCCGTGCTCATTGCAAATGCATGAAGAGCCAGCAGCGAGTCTTGTTTATGATCAATGAATAAAGTTAAACGGTAGGTTCCGTAACCGTGTGCCGGGTGGCCCAGTTCATTCCACACGCCAGGAACGTTTAAATATTCCGGTTTAAGTTTTTTTGATTTTACATCTGCGTAAGTTGCATGGTAATAAAACTCCCACTGCCCGTTTAATTCAAAGCTTCTGTTACCAATATTCCCAATTTGCTTAAAATTATAAGCACCCTGCTTTATTTGAATTGAAAATAAATTATTCGCAGAGCAAAGAAGAAAAACCAAGCAAAGGAAAATAAGTCGGTAGGTTGCGCGCAAGGGAATTTCAAATTTCATAAAAGTAGAACCTTCTCCTCCCGCAAATTAAACAATAATTCTTTGTAACACATAAAATTCGTATTAAGAAATGGTTAATACGATGTACTCTGGAGGTATTCCTGACAATTTTTGATTCGAAACTTTAATCTGTCAGTCCAGGTTAACTCTTCTTAATTTCTTTATCTCGGCATTTCGTTTTTTTGCTTTCAAACGTTCTTCCACTGAACTCTTTGAAGGCCTGGTGGCTTTGCGTTTTTTCTTCACCACAAAACACCTGTTTAAAACGCTGTACATTTTTTTGATGGCGATCTCTTTGTTGCCAAGTTGTGATCGTTCGGTTTGAGAAACGATTTGCAGTACTCCGTCATTGGTAATTTTGGTTGCTAATTTCTCGAGTAAGATTTTTTTCTCCTCTTCATTTAAAAGTTGAGAATCGCTAATGTGAAATTCGATTAGCACTTTTGAAGAAACCTTATTTACATTTTGCCCGCCCTTGCCACCGCTGCGGCTGGTCTTAAAAATGAATTCTGAGGCGAGAAATGGTGGGGTGAAGTACAAATTAGAAATACAATTATGAAATAAGGATTCCCCGAGGGAAAAGATGAATTACTAATTTAAACGTATTCAAAAACAAGATTCTCTGCCTCAGAATTTGCTCCCGGAATTGGCATTCCTTCTTCTTTCAAACCGTCTAAATGAAATTTAATTCCTTCAATAATGTTTTGAATGGTTTCTTCGCGGGTGGCACCCATTCCCACACATCCGGGTAAGTCGGGCGCATAAGCGCAGTATCCGCCATCCGGTGCTTTTTCAATTATGATTGCATATCTTAACATATACTTCAAATATAAAATTTATTTTTCAATTCCGGCTTGTTTCAAAATACTTTTTTCCAAACCGGGTGTTAAATCATTTGATAAACGATGAACCGGAATAGTTACCAATCCTTTCTTTATTGGATGTTTGTATTGGCGATGGCTTCCTCTTTGCCTCACTTCATACCATCCATTCTGTTCAATTATTTTTATAATTTCTTTCGTTTTCAAAATATGAATTAGTTAATTTCACAAGCCAAAATTAATACTTCGAAACTATTTATCATAAAGAAACCTTATTTACATTTTGCCCACCCTTGCCACCGCTGCGGCTGGTCTTGAAAATGAATTCGGAGTTTAGAAATGGTGGGGAGAAGTGCATGGTGCAAAGATATATTTTCGTTTTCTTTTTTTCACTCTCATTATATTTGAC
>JBIOHI010000014.1:0-17903 GCA_044448845.1 Bacteroidia bacterium | reverse complement strand
TGCCAGGGTAAGTATTACCGAATCTGTTTTGGCAACCAGCGCGAGTGTCATGTTTTTTGCACCCGCATATTTTACCATGTTATTCAAAGCCTCTTTCACACACAAAAAAAGATTTCGTCTTTTTTCTTCCGACAAATGATTTTCCGGTATCGGATCCGGAAAATCATAATGGCATAAAATATTTGTTGCCTCGGTAAAATTATTACAATACTCCCGGAGGTAAGCCGAAAGATTTTTCAGGTTGTCGTTGTGCGGATTCATCGCCCAAATGATCTCATTCAGATTATCCACCAGGTCTCGCGCATTTTCTGAAATTTCATCCAGTTCGTCTGAAAGTTTTTTGGCAGAAATTTCCTTTTTTGCCACTTCCGTCATGATAGCGATCTTCGTTAAACCCGATCCGAGTTCATCATGCATATCCTGTGCAATTCGATTTCGTTCCTGTTCTATCGCGCGGTCTTTTTCAAGTAAAATGATCTTTTCACGATAAGTTCTCAGTGAAATGCTCCTTACAAGAAAAATAATCAGGAACAGAATGAACAAGGTCAGTAAAGTCAGAAACCACCATTCGCGCCAGAAAGGCGGAAGAATGATCACGTTGAGAAACACCTCATTAGTTTTCCAGGAATTATCAGGAGCTGAAGCCTTCACCCTGAAAATGTATTTACCGGGTGGGATATTGTTGTAATTGGCCTCATCGCTCGTTCCGGTGTGCTCTTCTTTCTCACCGTTAATAAGTTGGTACGAATATCTAGTTTCCGTTGAGCTGAAGTTCAAAGCGGCAAATTTGAACAAAATATCGTTCTGTGAATAAGGCAGAATAATTTCGTTTTTAACGGATTTATATTCCTTTCCGGAAACAATAATATCGGTAAATTCCAAAGGAACTTTTTTTGCAGGTACCTTAAATGAAGAAGGAATGAATAGCGTTACGATTCCATTTGAAGAAAAACATATTTTTCCGGCAGTAACATTAAATAAGGTTTGATTGAGATTTGTTTTTGGAGTTCCGTTTTCTTTCGTGTAAAGCGTCAACGTATTCTTCTTCCAGTTAAAAAATTGCAGGCCAGCTTCGGTAGTTAACCAAACATTTCCTTCTTCGTCCAAACATGCGCTGTAAATATTCTCGGAAGCAAACCCTTCTTCATGCCCATAAAAATTTAAACGATTACCGGAAAAAAAATAACGGAGCAACCCTTTTGAAGTTGCAACCCATGCCGATGCAGAATCAAACAGGATGGAAGAAGTACTTCCTTCTAATTTCCCTAAACGAACGGTGAATTCTTTTGTGGTTATGAAATACGAAATGATCTTGTCATTAATTGCAATCCAGAACTCCTCATTATTTCGTTTTGAAATTTTCCACACCCTGTTCCCTTCATTCGGAGAAGCAAATATTTGTTCCACACGACCTGCTTTGGAATCGAACAAATAAAGCCCGCTGTTATAAGTGCCAATGAGATAATGGTTATCCGAAATGGTCTCAATGCAGGTGAGCTTGTGAGGAAAATTCTTTTGCAAATAAATTTCAGGATGAAAATATTTTTTCTGTTCGATATCGTAACAAAACAATCCACCGAAGCTCGCGATCCATAACCTGTTCTTATTATCAGTCACGGCATCGCAAATTTGACCGTAATCGATATTTCCAAAACGTTCTTTTGGATTTACAGTAACTATTTTTTTAAAATCATGGTCAAGTATTACTACTCCATCACCGTACCAGGTGCTAAGGAGATATACTTCCCTGCCATCTAATTTTCCGGTGGCAATGTGATTCACATCCCCGTTATAAATATTCTTAACAGAAGAAAAATGCTGGTTCCTTTCCCGGATCACGTCAAGACCTTCCGTAGTTCCGATCCATGTGACATTATTTTTGTCGGTGAAAATGCAGGATAAAGAAGAAACAATAAGAGTGTTTTCATCTGCCGGGTCATGCTTGCAGAATTTCGTACTAACCGGATCATTGAAATTTTCAGGATCAGCTACCATTAAACCATTGCATGTAGCGGCAACAAGTTTCATTGTTCCGTTTGCCTCTTTCCTTTCGGATATGCCTCCAACAATATTTGTTGCCGACCAGTTAACAGGGTTTCGTTCCCACTTATAACCGGAGATCTCATTGGTTGACCTGTTCCATTTATTTATTCCATATCCCCACGTGCCAAACCAAATATTTTGTTTTTCATCCAATAATAAACTGGTTACCTGCATGGAGTTTATTTTCGTTAACGAGTTTAAATGATCATCAAATTTGTAAAATCCGCTCATAGCCCCAACCCATATTACACCTTGCTTATCTTTCACCAGGCTCGTGATGTCATGAATTTTCATTTTGAAAATAAATTTGTCTGCAACCGGATCATACCGGTAAATTCCTTTTGAATTACCAGCCCATAGCACTCCTGAGGAATCCAAATAAAGATGATTATTCCAATCGTAATCGATCTTCCCCGATTTTTTTGAATAATGCGAAATCCGGTAAGTAAACCTGTTCAGCTTTGAAATTCCGATTTGAGTTCCGAGCCAGATATTTCCCGATCGGTCTTCGGTAACGGAAAGAACAACATCATTGTCAATGGAAGTCGTGTCAAAACGGTTATGTTCAAAATGTTTGAAATGTGTTCCGTCATAGCGGTCGATTCCTTTTTGAGTTCCGATCCAGATGAATCCGCGGCTGTCTTCAAAAACGGTAGCGATATTATCGTTGCACAAACCGTTTCTTGTACCGATATGATTAAAGACATATTGTGCAAAAAGACTATTCGAACACAAGAAAAAAATTATGGAGAGGAAAATTCTCATCATGTCAAATTTAGCGGAATTTGACAAAATATGTAATGAGGATATTGTTGGCTGCTACTTTTTCTTTAATACCGGCACATTGCTGCAGGCTTCACCATACATGATGCTTTTTACGAGCGGTGCAAGTTTGTGAGTAGCTTCCACATAAGCGCTCACAGGAACCGGAATATCACCACAGCCTTTGATAATCACCCGTGCATCTTTCAGGTTGCTGAAATTCACTTTTTGCAAAGCCTCATTGAACAAAACCGTTTCGAGTGTTTGCAGGTCACCAAAAACATAGCGGTTAGCGAAAGGCTCTACGCTCACGGCCAAAAGCATGTAAGCCCAGGTAGGAACAATGGCATCAGCCGAACAGGTAAACGCCACATTCTTTTTTTTATATTGGCTCCAGTCGTGTGTGCGGATGAATTCGCGGAAATCATTTTCACGAAGGATGCCTGCCTGCCTTTCTTGCCCTTGCGCGGCAGGCAGGATTCCCCGGAAAAGTTGATCTTTGATGTCGATCAACACCCGCTCACCTTTTTGATAAAAAGCTTCGAGGTCGATGGTGATTAACCCGCTTTCCGCAACGCGGTTTTCGATAAGATCTGTTTTTCCCTTTTCCTGCATACTGATTAAACAAAGATAAAGGCATTTTGTTGAAAGACGCATTCATGGACACCTCCTCTGTCTCTCCTCCTTGTTCTCGACTTCGCTCGAACTGACAGGAGGAGACCTGCGCAATGGCTCCGGGCTGTGCACGGGCGGACTGTGCGGTGGGTTTCCCTCCCTATTTTAAGGGAGGGTTAGGTGGGTGTTATTACTTCTTTATTTTCTCGATCTCCACCCGCATGCTTCGCAAAAGATCCATGATGCTTCCGAGGTTGAGCTCTTCTTCTTTTTTATCCGAGATGTTCAGGCTGCACACAAACTCCCAAATTTCCACCACATCGGCAGCTTTAACTGAATATGGTTCATAATTTTTATTATCGGAATGCAATTCAAGCATATTTCCTTTTTTGTGAATGCGTTTGTAAACCACACCTTCGTCTTTCGAAACTAAAATATAGGTATCTCCATTTTTTATTTCAGCGAGCGACTCCACGAATTTTGCAATTACAAAACATCCGTTCTTAAGCGGTGGCATCGAATCGCCTTTGATGGGGAATGCGCGGTGCTTGCCGGTTACACGAAACGGAAGATTCATCAACGGCAATTTTTCAACATATTCCGGGTCGGCATACCCGTTCAAATAACCGGCAGAAGCTTTCACCGTCACCACTTCTATCTCGTCATTATTTTCTTTGTCCACCACGATGGGAAAAAGGATCCGGTTGTGCGCCACTTTCATCAACGAGCTTGCATCCACGGTGCTCAGGTCGCATTTCACCAGTGAGTCGATCGCCACATGAAACAATGAAGATAATCTTATCAAAACGTCCATTGGCGGATCGCAGCGTTCTTCTTCATACGAACCAATTCGGGCACGGGTAATTCTTAATTCGTCCGCCATTTGTTCCTGCGACCATTTTTTTAATTGGCGCAAATGCCTGATATTCTTTGAGATTTTATTCATGCTAAAATATTTAGCACAATAATACTATTATTTTTGGTAATTTCCCCTCTTTAAAAAAATATTATTCACAGTCGATATTGAGCGGAGTTAGAATTAAATTGATTACACAACCCATGTTCCTTTCTCCGCTCATATAGGCGCTTTTTATAAAGTAACTAAATAATGGACCGCAAGATTGTTCATATTGACCTGGATTCTTTTTTTGTTTCGGTGGAACGATTAGTCAATCCGAAACTAATCGGCAAGCCGGTGCTTGTGGGTGGTACAAGCGACCGTGGCGTGGTGGCATCGTGCAGTTACGAAGCGCGCGAGTTTGGCATTCACTCCGCCATGCCCATGCGAATGGCAAAACAACTTTGCCCGGAAGCCATCGTGGTGAAAGGCGATACCGGGCAGTACAGTTTGTACTCGAACATGATCACGGATATTATCGGTGGTGAAGTTCCGCTGTATGAAAAAACTTCCATTGATGAATTTTACATCGATCTCACCGGCATGGATCGTTTTTTCGGTTGTTTTAAACTGGCAACCGAACTTCGCCAGAAAATTATTCGCGAAACGAATTTGCCAATTTCTTTTGCCATGTCTTCCAATAAAACGGTATCGAAAGTAGGAACCGGTGAAGCAAAACCAAACGGGCAAAAAGAAATTCCATCCGGCACAGAAAAAGATTTTCTCGCTCCGTTATCCATCCGGAAAATTCCGATGGTGGGTGATCAAACATACCGGTTGTTGCGCGGCATGGGCGTGTTGTGGATCCGCACGTTGCAGGAAATGCCCATCGAACTCATGCAACAGGTGCTTGGCGAAAACGGAACTTCAATATGGAAAAAAGCAAACGGTATTGATAACTCGCCTGTCATTCCTTATTCGGAACGTAAATCCATTTCCACCGAAAACACTTTTGATAAAGATACGATCGATGTGAAAGCGTTGAAAGGAATGTTGCTTGGCATGACGGAAAAATTAGCGTTCCAGCTTCGCAGCGAACAAAAACTTACTGCCTGCGTCACAGTAAAAATTCGCTATTCGGATTTCAACACTTATACGCAACAGGAACGAATTCCTTACACTTCCCTCGACCATGTGCTGATCGAAAAAGTGATGAAACTTTTTGATAAACTTTATCAGAAACGAATGCTGATAAGATTAATCGGAGTAAAACTCAGCCACCTGGTTCATGGAAGCCATCAATACCGGTTGTTTGAACAAACCGAGGAACAGATAAACCTGTATGAAGCGATGGATAAAATCAGGAACTGGTACGGGAAAGATGCCGTGAACCGCGCTGCGGGAATGCACTTCAAGCATCGTGATTTTAATCCGTTCAACGGGCTGAAAACATAATTTATGCTTTTAAATTGCCACACCTATTTCAGTTTCTGCTATGGAACTTTTTCCATTGAAAACTTGTTGAAGGAAGTAAAACAAAAAGGATATTCGGAATTTGTACTCACCGATATCAACAACACTTCGGCATGTTTAAACACGATTCGTCTTGCAAAAGAAGAATTCAACATCCGACCAATTGTTGGAATTGATTTCCGGAATCACGCGCAACAACAATACATCGGCATTGCCAGAAACAATGAAGGTTTCAAAGAAATCAACGAACACTTAACAAAACACTTGTACAGCGGAAATGATTTCGATTCCATCGCTCCGGAGTTTCATCATTCATATATTATTTATCCTTTGCATTGTTACACGGGATGGAAATTAAAAGAAAATGAATTCATCGGAATCAGTATAAAAGATATTACTCAACTTCCCTTTCATCCGGTAAAAAAACAACCGGAAAAATTAGTTGTTCTTTATACTGTTTCGTTTGCCGAAAAAAAATTCTTCAATGCACATCGTTTGCTCCGAGCCATTGACACCAACAATCTCCTGAGTAAACTCCCGGCAGAGCAACAGGCAAGCGGAACGGAAATAATGCTTCCGAAAAATGAATTGTACGCTGCTTATTCATCATTCCCAACTATTATTTCAAACACCGAAAAAATTTTGAATGATTGTCGTATTGATTTTGAATTTGGAAAACTAACCAACAAAAATTTAAATCATTTCACCGATAGCGTTGCCAACGATTTGGAATTTCTGCGCAATGAATGCATGAATGGTTTGCATTATCGTTATCCAAATCCTTCGCAGGAAGTTTTGGAACGAATAGAAAAAGAATTGGAAGTGATCAGTAAAATGAATTTCGCTTCCTATTTTTTGATCAACTGGGATATTGTAAAATACGCTCAACACAAAAATTATTATTACGTAGGAAGAGGAAGCGGTGCCAACAGTATCCTGGCTTATCTTCTGCGCATCACCGATGTGGACCCGATAGAACTTGATCTTTATTTTGAACGTTTCATCAATCTTTTCCGGAACAATGCTCCTGATTTTGATATTGATTTTTCGTGGACGGACAGAGATGATATCACACGATATATTTTTGAGCGGTTCGGTTCTGAGCGCACCGCATTAGTTGGCGCATACAATACTTTTAAGAATGATTCGCTGGTTCGTGAACTGGGAAAAGTTTTCGGCCTACCTCCGGGAGAAATTGAACGGTTACAAAAATTTAACAGCTTTTCAGGTATTGATGAAATTGGAAAATTAATTTTTAAATACAGTAAACTGATGCATGAATTCCCAAATCATTTGAGCGTTCACTCGAGCGGGATTTTAATTTCTGAAAAACCAATTTCGTGTTACTGTGCAACCAATCTTCCGCCAAAAGGTTTTCCTACAACACAGTTCAGCATGTTGGAAGCGGAGGATATTGGTTTGTACAAATTTGATATTCTCAGTCAGCGCGGTCTGGGAAAAATAAAAGACTCGCTGCAGATCATTAAAGAGAACAAAAATATTGAAATAGACATTCACCAGGTTGCGCAATTCAAACAAGATGAAGAAGTGAAAAAATTGTTGCGCAAAGGAAACACCATCGGGTGTTTTTATGTGGAGTCTCCCGCTATGCGCATGTTGCTTGCCAAGTTGAGAGCCGATGATTATTTGCGATTGGTTGCGGCAAGTTCCATCATCCGCCCGGGTGTTGCCAAAAGCGGAATGATGCGTGAATATATTGTTCGCTTTCGCGATGAAAAAATTCGTGAGCAAGCAAAAAAACAATTACCGCAATTGTATGAACTCCTCGAAGAAACTTACGGTGTGATGGTGTACCAGGAAGATGTAATTAAAGTGGCGCATCTTTTTGCAGACCTGTCATTAGCCGAAGCCGATAACCTGCGAAGAGGCATGTCTTGGAAATTCAAAGAGCGCAATGAATTTGCTAAAGTGCGCGAAAAATTTTTCAGCAACTGTTTAAAAAAAGGTTATGATGAAAAACTCGTGTTAAACATCTGGAATCAAATTGAAAGTTTTGCCAACTTCGCATTTTCAAAAGGACACTCGGCAAGTTACGCAGTGGAAAGTTACCAGGCATTATTTCTCAAAGCGTATTTTCCGCTCGAATACGTGGTGGCAACGCTCAACAACGGTGGCGGATTTTACCGCAAAGAACTTTACCTGCACGAAGCGCGCATGCACGGTGCCGAAATTCTTCCTCCGTGTTTGAACAACAGCGATGCACTTTGCACGATAAACGGGAAAACAATTTACCTCGGATTAAATTTAATTGGCGAACTCGAACAACAAACCGTTGAACATATTTTAGACGAACGAAAACAAAATGGTTTGTTCCGTAATTTACACGATGTGCTGAAACGCGTGGATATTTCTGTCGAGCAGATGCGCCTGCTGATCCGTGCGGGTGCACTGCGTTTCACGGGAAGAAACAAAAAAGAATTGCTTTGGGAAATTCATGCGCTGCTGCAACCAGTTCATGCCAACCGGAAAGCAAAACAACTTTTTGAAACGAAAACAAAAAAATGGGAATTGCCGGAATTAACTCATTCCGAAATCGAAGAAGCGTTTGATGAAATAGAATTGTTTGGTTTCTCATTGTGTTCTCCGTTTGAATTATTGCGTGATGAAATTCCAACCCGAATGACTTCATCCGAACTCGTTCAGCATCTCGGAAAAACCGTGACCATCGTGGGTTACATGGTGACGGTAAAAACCACTTTCACATCAAAAGGTGATCGAATGTATTTCGGGACTTTTACCGATCTCGAAGGAAATTGGACCGATACTGTGCATTTTCCACCGAGTGCAAAACAATATCCTTTTACCGGGAATGGTTGTTATGTGATACAGGGAAAAGTGGTGGAAGAATATGATTTTTTAAGTATTGAAGTGGAGAAAATGAAACGGCTGCTGGTGGTGGATAGAGAGTATTGACCCCTCCTAACCTCCCCGAAGGGGAGGAACTGCCTGCGCGCAGATCTCCTCCTGTCAGTTCGAGCGAAGTCGAGAACAAGGAGGAGAGACAGAGGAGGAGTCAATGAAAGTTTAATTGATAAAAATTATTGTACGATTATTTCTTTAACATCCTGAGGATTTAGAAATAAAGTATCTTGATAGGACTTGGATGTTGTAGCGTGATTTTGATTCCACGAGCAGTCAAGAAAGGATTTAACTTTGGCAATAGTAAAAGTGTTCACTCTTAACTCAGTCTTTCCAATAAATGAGAAGTAATCAAAATCAGCACCATAATAATTAAGTGGAAATAATTCTGAGGAACGCCAAGTGTCAAAAGCATCCCCAATTTTAATAGGATTCAAATTAATATATCTTATATGAAGCCATGCTCTTTGACACACAGCTAAGTTTAATTTACTCACATCAATAACGGAATTGGGTGAATTTAAATAAACTATGAAAGGAATTTCGTCAAAAAATTTGTCCGTATATAAACTATCATAATTATCAATGGAAATTTTAAATCCATTGTGATTTTGTGATACCAAAAAATCGATAGAGTAATTACCATTTATATCTGTTGTGGCGGTAATACTTGTTCCGTTAATTGTTGAAGAGCCACTTAACTGATCAGTAATTATCACTTTTCTATTTGCAATTCCCGAACTGTCGAGAGCGTTAAATATTTTTCCTCCAATATGTAATTTAGTTTGATTATTTGGATTTGTATCAGGTTTCTGACAAGACGATGAAATAAAAATAAGAAATAAAATAAATTGAATTGTTCGTACCGGTTTCATAGTTCAAATATAAAATTTTTAAACTATAAACAAGAAAAGTTAGTTCTTGATACGCTTTTTAAACCCACGGTTTAAACCGTGGGTTAGGAAATCACCCCAACAACTTCTTCCAATCCAATTCTTCTTTCAAAATTTCTTTGATGCGGGAAATTGGAATGCGTTCCTGCTGCATGGTGTCGCGGTAACGGATGGTCACATCATCATTTTTCAATGAATCATAATCCACCGTGATGCAGTAAGGCGTACCGATGGCATCCATCCTGCGGTAACGTTTTCCAATAGTATCTTTTTCTTCGTAATAACAGTTGTAATCAAATTTCAATTCGTCAATGATCGCTCTTGCTTTTTCAGGCAAACCATCTTTTTTCACCAAAGGCAAAACAGCAACCTTCACAGGAGCGAGCAATGACGGCAATCGCAAAACAGTCCGTGTTTCAATTTTATCTCCTTCACCAACTTGTTCTTCCACATAACAAGCACACAACGTTGCAAGGAACAACCGATCCAAACCAATCGAAGTTTCGATCACATACGGAATGTAATTTCCAAAAGGTTTCCCGGTGGCTTCATCAATATCGTTGTCGAAGTATTGCAATTTCTTTCCGGAAAGTTCCTGGTGATTTTTCAGATCGAAATCCGTGCGCGAATGAATGCCTTCCATTTCTTTGAAACCAAACGGAAAATCAAATTCAATATCCACGGCAGCATCCGCATAATGAGCCAGCTTCACGTGATCATGAAAACGGTATTTTTCATTTCCGAAACTTAATTTATGGTGCCATTTTATGCGCATTTCTTTCCAGTATTCGTACCACTGTTTTTGCGTACCTGGACGAATAAAGAACTGCATTTCCATTTGCTCGAACTCGCGCATACGCATGATAAATTGCCGCGCGATAATTTCATTTCTAAAAGCTTTTCCTGTTTGTGCAATACCAAAAGGAATTTTCATTCTCCCGGTTTTTTGCACGTTTAAAAAATTCACAAAAATTCCCTGCGCTGTTTCAGGGCGTAAATAAATTTTATCGGTATCCTCTGCGCTTGCACCCATTTCAGTGGAGAACATCAGGTTGAACTGGCGAACATCCGTCCAGTTTGAAGTGCCACTTATTGGACATTTTATTCCATTATCTACAATTGCCTCATACAATGTTTTTAAATCTGCTTTAGATAAAACATCCTGAATTCCAAGCTGTGCAAGAGAAACTGCTTCAAGAGCTTTTTGAATATTTTCTTCAGTATTTTCAATATCCTTTAATGCAATAAATGTTTTAAAATCTAGAAGATGTTTAAAGCTATTTTTACTCAGAACTTCTGCTTTTGCTATTTGAAGTTTATCCAAAAAATCTTCCAACAACTGGTCTGCACGATACCTTTTTTTCGAATCTTTATTATCGATCATCGGGTCGCTGAAACCATCAATGTGCCCGCTGGCCTTCCACACTTTGGGGTGCATGAAAATAGCTGCATCGATCCCTACAATATTTTCCTGCATCTGTACCATGGCTTTCCACCAGTATGCACGTAAATTATTTTTTAGTTCAACACCATTCTGCCCGTAATCATAAACTGCACCCAAGCCGTCATAGATCTCACTCGATGGAAAAATGAATCCGTATTCCTTGCAATGCGAAACAACTTTCTTGAAAATTTCTTCTGACATGGGCGCAAATTAAACTCATTCGAGTGGATTTGAAAACTTAAAAATAGTTTTCGCTATTTCCATTTTGTCTTTATCTCAATTCGAGTTTTTGTTTCTGAGATAAAAATTAATTTCAATTCATCAGCTTCAGATTTATTTACAAAAATTTCCTTCGGTCTTGTAACGGCTATTTCTTCTTCCTCATTTTGAAAGACAGATTGCGGGAATGCCGGATTCTGTCGAAAAACAACAATTTGCATTTCCCGGTGCGGTGGAACCTTTAATTTTTCGGGAGAAATTTTTTTTAGAAAATTTTGAATATTATTATTTACCTCCTGCTGATTGGTAAGGGCAGGAACTGCGCATAACATATAAACAACACCGGTGATTATCACCAAAGTCGGGGCACCGCTTGATTGATACCTGGGGTTACCTGCCATTGACAATCCTCCAATTGTTAATATCGATCCGCACAACAGGCTTGTTGTTAGCGCAGCATCTCCTGAATTATCACGGATCAATTCAAATATTTTTTCATTTTTAAGATAACCGTTGGTTTCGTCAGCATTGAATATCACTGAGTCACTTCTGTCATTTAAAATGGAAAATACAAACACCTGGATTTTTTCAACTGGCTTGTAAAAGGTTGTTCGCCCGCTACGGTAGTCGTATTGCCTGAAACGGTTACCTAAAGCCTGATTTGCTTCCTCCGGACTGAGTAAACGGATGGCGACAGAAATACTATTTCCAGATACTATATTCGCCTGCGAACTGACTTTATCAAAGACAATATTTCCGGGTGTAAAAGTGGAGCATCCTGCAAAAACAAAAACCGCAACCGTAAGATAAAGGCATTTCATAATCGTAAATTATACTCAAAGCTAAGCTCATATAACACTTCATCCAATGACCCTGAATAGTTTAACTGAATTTTAAATTCATTTCAATTTGCTCTTAATTTTTTGCATTGCATAAATTTTTCCCGGTAAATTGATCCTCGTTTTAAAGTTTTGCCGATAGAAATCGTTCATTTGAAAATATTCTTAATCACAATAAAATTGTTATTTTCGTTTTGTGAAAAACAAATGGATCATTTGCTCCCTTACATTGCTGATCATCGGAGGATGTAAAAAGGATTCATCGCTGACCTCATGCAACCAGGTCACTACTGATTATTATTTACCTGATTCCTTATACACCTGGTTTAATAAAGTAATGGGAATTGACTCTTCTTCAAAAAACTTTTATGCCCGGTCGAATACGGGTTTGTCGGAAACAATGGTTGCTTCAAGGTTCGCCACCTCTTCTTCCGGGTCTGGCTGTGAAAATAAAATCTACCATCAAAACACTTACACCTATTTATCCAATACATTCAGAAATTATTTCCGGCTGAGTGTGAATTTCGAAAATCAATCAACCTATCCTAATGGCTGGAATTCCTCAAATTTTGATCTACAAACGGATAAAATCAGCTTATATATTCATTTTGATTTGCTAAATAATTCAAATAACTGCGTTTATGATGTTGACTTAAAACAAGCTCTGTCACCAACAAAAAGTAATAAAATGAATGTTGCGTATTATACGTATGACAGCGTTCCTTTCAAGACCACTTTAATGACATGTGATTCATGCATCCAGGAAATCGGGAACTATTCTCAAAATGGAAAATCCTACAATGAAGTTTGTAAATATATTAGCCCGCTGAATTTTGGAAATCCACGCGACCCTTTAGAATTCTTAGTTGACAAAAAATTTGGTGTAATTCAATTTAAAACAAAAGATGGTACAACCTGGACGATTGATAATTTTTAAGTTCATTCTTTTGATGGTGCTTATTTCATCTTGTGTTCAGGGTTATGGTCCTAGTGGTGGTGGTGGTGATCAGTGCTGTACGGGAAACGTTCTCGGAAAAATTTCCTTCTCACCTGCGGATTCAAACTGGATTCCTGCCGGCAATTTACCACTCTATTTCAAAAACAGTAATGGATTTAATACAACTTTTATACTGAACAGGACTTACAAATCCACGAATCCGTATGACATGGTATCCAAAAGTCAAAAATGCCAGTGCGGTACCGACTATTGCTATGATTACGTAAGTGCCGATGAAATCAAATATTCTTATGTTTCAAATAATTTGCCTTACAATTTCACTTACGACAAATCGGTGATATTAACTCAACATAACACCACCTTTGATACTTTGGCAGGCTATGATGTTTTAAGCATCAAGATCAACGGTAATTCATTTGACTTACCTATGAACAGGATATCCCCGAAAAATTATGTACATCTCGATTCGGTGCAACTGGCTAATAAAAATTATACCGATGTTTTTCATGTTTACACCGACTCTTCCCTGGTTGACAACACTGTTATCGTACCAAGAGGACTATTCTACGCAATAGGCAGAGGTTTGATTGGATTTTATCTCACAAACGGTGAATTGTGGTCGTTGTATTGAAAATAATTTTTGGAATGTAAAATGAATACCTTCTTCTCTCTTTTTATTTTTTACATTGCATAAATTTTTCAGGTAAATTGATCCTCGTTTTCACCACTCAAAAATCTCCCCGGCTGGACTATATTCTTGCCGAACTTCTTGGCAGACGGGCCGGTTTCGAATGGCAGGTAACAACCGATGAAAATGAATTCCTGAATTTTTCGGGTCCAAAAATCAATTATTCCGAAAATACTTTTGAAGATCACATCCGCATTAAGCCAAATGGATTATTGTTCGAAACAGAAATCCATAATTTGCAAATGGAAGTGAAGGAAGATGAAACATGGAACAAAATTTTATTCGAACAAAACTCGACTATTCCATTTGATATTTTTTCTGCCTCGTTCTATTTGCTTTCGCGATATGAAGAATTCCTGCCAACCGATCATGACCTCTCAGGGCAGGCAGGCCTGTCGCACAAGAAAGATGAACACGGGCGTTACGATCACCGGCAGAGTTTAGCTTTTCAAAATCATTTTATCGAAACACCTTTGGTGGATATTTGGACGCAAAAGTTGAAAGAAAAAATACTGGAAAAATTTCCTTCCGAAACTTTTCGCCAAAATCAGTTTAAATTTCTTTCCACCATCGACATTGATTTTGCTTATAAATACAAAGGGATCAGGCTGACAAGGCATTTATTGAAATTCGGAAAATCGGTTTTGCAATTCAGGTTTCTGGATGCAGATGAACAAATTCAGGTTGTGTTAAAATTCAAAAAAGATCCTTATAACACCTATCGATTGATTGAGAATATTTCATCCCGATCTTCGACCGAAACTTTATTTTTTGTGCTGATGAGAACGGGAACAAAACATGACAAGAATATTCTGCCTGAAAGCAACGAAATGAAATTCCTGGTGAAAAAATTGTCTAAAAAATTTGAGATCGGTTTGCACCCATCCTATTTCGCGGAAGAAAATAAAATAGAAGAAGAAAAGTCTTTGCTTGAAAAATTGACCGGTAAAATAATTTCAATCTCCCGTCATCATTTTTTAAGTATAAGATTACCTAAGACCTATCAACGCCTTATTTCTTCTGGAATCATTGCCGACTATTCAATGGCATACAGCGGTATTTGCGGGTTCAGAGCTTCAACTTGTTTTCCCTTTAACTTTTTCGATCTGAGTCAAAACCGGATGACCAACCTGGTTGTTCATCCGACCACAGTGATGGACGTGACCTTGAAGAACTCACAAAAGCTGAAACCGGAAGAGGCCAATCAAAAGATCCTGAAATTGATGACCGAAGTGAAAAAGGTAAGCGGCACATTTATCAGTCTCTGGCACAATTCGAGCTTATGCGAGGATAAAGAATGGAAAGGTTGGACAAAAGTTTTTGAGAATTTACATACCTTAGCTGCGGAAATTTCCTTGCAAAAAAATTGATCACTTATCTACCACACAAAAAGATCGATAAGATAAAATGGGATGAATGCATCAGCCATTCACTCAACTCGCTCATCTATGCTTATTCGTGGTACCTTGATGAGGCGGCTCCAGGCTGGGATGCGCTTGTTATTGATGATTATGAAGCTGTGTTCCCGCTCACTCACCGCAGAAAATTTTTTATTCGTTATTTATATCAGCCTCACTTCACCCAACAACTGGGTTTGTTCTACAAAACAAATCTCGGGGCAGAGCAATTGGCGGAAGTCATTCGTGCTATACCCAAAAAATTCCGGTTCACCGAGATCAATTTGAATGAATCGAACCGGGTGGAGGACAAAAATCTTTTGAAGCATGTTACCGAAAAAAGAAATTATATCCTCGAACTGAACAGACCTTATCTGAAGCTGTTCAAAAACTTCTCGGACCAACATCAGCGAAACATCAAACGAGCCGGAAAGTCAGGATTGAAAGCTGAAAGCGTGGATCTGAACGAGGTGATAAAATTGTACATCAAAATAAAAGGCAGGGAAACTTTGCACGTAGGAAAAAAAGATTACCAACGGCTTTCCAACATCGCCAAAGCATTCCACCGAAACCAATTACTGATCTCAACTGGGATCAGGAACACAAAAAATCAACTGATCGCAGGAGGACTTTTTTCTGTTTCGAATAACCGCATCGTTTATCACCTCGGAACTTCAAATGAGGAAGGAAGAGAAAAAAGAGCGATGCATTTTTTGTTCAGCGATCTCATTGAAAAATACGCAGGTCAAAATTTCCTGTTTGATTTCGAAGGCTCAGAGATACCTGGAATTGCACACTTCTTCAAGGGATTCGGGGCAAGGAAACAAGTCTATTTCAAATTGCATATCAACAAACTTCCGTGGTTCATGAAACTTTTTAAAAAATAATATTGATGAAATTTGCAGCAATTGATATCGGTTCGAATGCGGTTCGCTTACAGATCGCCAGGTTGAATGACGGCACCGGGTCCGAACTTTTTAAGAAAGTGGAGTTTGTCCGCATCCCTATCCGGCTTGGCGATGATGCTTTCCGCGAGAAAAAAATCTCGAAAGAAAAACGGCAGGTATTCTACAAAGCCATGGAAGCTTTCAAACTGTTGATGGAAGCTTACAACGTGGAACATTATCTTGCCTGCGCCACTTCTGCCATGCGCGAAGCAAAGAACGGGGAAAAGATCGCAAAAAAAGTGGAGAAGGAAACCGGTTTACATATTGATATCATTGACGGAAAACGCGAGTCGGAGTTGATCCTGAAATCGGTGACGCATTTCCTGGAACCAAATAAAACTTATTTAATAATTGACGTGGGTGGTGGAAGTACGGAGATGACTGTGATCAAGAACAGGGAAGCCTTCGATTCAGTATCGTTCAATGTAGGTGCCGTCAGGTTGCTTGACAACAGTGTAAAAAAAAGTGCATGGAAAGAAATGGAAGTTTACGTGAAATCGCATGTGGGTGAAGTGCAACATACCAATGCCATTGCCACCAGCGGAACGATCAATAAGATCACTTCCATGATCTCGGATGCAAAAGATCAACTCATCACGACTGCACAACTGGAAACTTTTTACAATGACATCATCAGGTATCCTTTTGCGGAACGTATCTCAAAATTCAAACTGAATCCCGACCGCGCGGATGTGATGGTTCCTTCGGCAGAAATTTATCTGAAGATATTAAAATGGGCAGACATCGAAAAGTTGTATGCCCCGAGCGCGGGTTTGAAAGACGGAATATTGTATGAACTGATCGAAAAACTTAATCCGCAGCTTTCAGAAACGGAATAAGAATTTTGATCTGCGGGCCCACGATGAGGTAGGCGATGAGCAGCACGAAGGTCCATCCCACAAAAGAGATCAGCATCATCAGTTTGATCTTCCACTTATTTTTTTCGATCAGGGCGGCCACGATCGTTCCAACGGGTACGGTTAAAAATATAGGTGTGAGAAAAACAATTCCCCATAGCTCGTATCGCTTTACAATTTTTACGAGTAACCGCCTGCGATTATTGATCCTTACTCCATGGATCTCCCGATGAGGAAAATATTGCTTACGGAGGATCTCAATAAAATGCCAGAGGTATAAATAGATGACCACGCCCAGCATTCCACCGGCAACATTGTAAATAAAGGTTTCGTAAATGGTAAGTTTCCCTTTTTCGAGATCATACAGGGCGAGCGCAAATCCACCTATATACTTGACGGCAGACAATCCGATCACCCAAAGCACCTTAAGAATATACGCCCACATGGAAGGCGTAAAGGTAAAAATTTAATAGGAAGTTTATAGTATTTAAAATACCAAAGCAGTAAAATTTTTTTTACTTTTTCGCAGCGATCGCCTTTCTTACGCTTCCCGAACTTTTTAAAAGAGCCGTAGCTTTCGTTTCACTCACTTTCAGTTCATCCATGATCATTTTTGTTCCACGTGAGATCAGTTTATTGTTGGTGAGCTGCATGTCCACCATTTTATTTCCTTTCACTCTTCCGAGTTTTATCATCAAAGAAGTGCTGATCATGTTTAATACCAGTTTCTGCGCAGTGCCTGCTTTCATGCGGGTGCTGCCTGTTACGAATTCCGGCCCGACAATAATTTCAACCGGAAATTCTGCCTCACCTGCCACTCTTGAATTTTTATTGCAAACAATACATCCGGTGAGTACTTTGTTTTTTCGCGCATCGCGTAAAGCGCCTGCCACATAAGGCGTGGAACCCGAAGCTGCAATTCCTATCAAACAATCATTTGGTGAAACTCCGCAGATAGATTATATATTCATTGATGGAGGACATTTTGAACAACAAATTCTCGACGATTTTAACGCAGTAATTCCATTTTTAGCACCGACAGGATTCATA